>JAYVXP010000158.1:0-4820 GCA_043785125.1 Bacteroidia bacterium | reverse complement strand
CTTGACCAGGAGCTGGGCGTATGCCTGCATGAAGGGCACGGCCATTGTTACGCGCGAACGATCGGGAAGAATAAAATCGGGATGGCGCCTCATCTTTTTTATGATGCTGAAGATATAGTCCCATCTTCCCGCATTTAGACCCGCCAGGTGTTCACGTAGTTCGTAAATGATCTCTTCCATTTCAAAGGCAGCAAGAATGGTCTCGATTAACACCGTTACTTTAATTGTACCGCGGGGTATCCGAATCAGGTCCTGAGCGATAATAAAGACATCATTCCAGAGCCTTGCTTCACGTGAACTTTCCAGTTTGGGTAAATAGAAGAACGGCCCTTTCTCCGATAAGGCCAATACTTTTGCGTTGTGAAAGAAAAACAATCCGAAGTCAAACAGGGAAGCGGATGCGGGTTCGCCATCAATAAGAAAGTGTTTTTCCTCCAGGTGCCAACCGCGGGGGCGCACCTTTAGGACGGCGGTCTGGTCATCGAGCTTATACTTTTTCCCATCGGGCAACTCAAAGTCCACCTGCCTACGGACCGCATCGTACAAGTTGAGCTGACCCTCCATCAAATTCTCCCAGGTAGGGGAAGTAGAATCTTCAAAATCAGCCATGAAGACGTTCGCACCGGAGTTCAGCGCATTGACGATCATCTTACGGTCCACCGGACCCGTGATCTCGACACGACGGTCTTGCAAGCATGCTGGGATCGGGGCAACCTTCCATTCACCTTCTCTTATTAATAAACTATTCGGTGGAAATTTGGGAAGTTCGCCCAGGTTAATACTTTTTTGTCTTTCCTTCCTCCGCTTGAGTAACTGCAGACGGGTTGAGTTAAACTGCCGCTGCAGGGATGCCACAAATTGCAGGGCTTCCGGGGTCAGAATTTTTTCGTACCCGGCGTGCAAAAAACCCTTAATTTGAAGGCCTTCAATCGTTTGTTCTGTGAGTATTTCCATTGAATTTCCACTCTTAAAAATACTGTGCCATCGATGAGCTTACTGACAAAAAAATCTCCGTTTTATATAAATCTTTGTTAAAAAAGGCAAAAAATATTTTTTAATTCCTGTTGATCAGCTGCATCGGGACATTGAACATAGATTGAACTGCGCGTTATGCTTAAATTTGAACCATTATCAAACATCATACTTCAATAAGAAGAAATGGACAAATTTCTGACAGAAGCAATCAGCGAAGCAAAAAAGGGACTTGCGGAGGGTGGAATACCCATCGGATCCGTCATCGTACATAATAATAAAATCCTGGGCAAAGGCCATAACAGAAGAATCCAAAAAGGCAGCGTCGTGCTCCATGGAGAAATGGATGCCTTTGAGAATGCCGGCAGACAGTCCGCTTCCGTCTACAGGGAATGCATCTTGTACACCACCCTGTCTCCCTGCCCCATGTGTACCGGTGCGATCTTGTTGTATGGAATACCCAAGGTGGTGATTGGTGAAAATGAGACGTTCTTGGGAGACGAATCATTGCTGAAAGAAAGAGGTGTGGAGGTGATCGTGGCCGACAGCCCGGAATGCAAGGAATTGATGAAACAATTTATCCGGAATAATCCTGCCCTTTGGAATGAGGACATCGGAAAGTAAAAAACCGGTTTGATTCCTCGCTACCTGTCAAGAATAATGTTGCCTGAAAACCTCTTCCAAATGCGCACTTGACACAACTCCTGATTGCCTCCAAACTACCTGACAATTTTTGAACAGCATGAGGGTAGATCCGGGACATTCTCAACGTATTGATCTGCGAAAATCTGCGCGAAACAAATGCAAGGTTCCCGGAGATATGCCTGCCGGACCAGGTCGCGCAAATCCAGCAGATGTGCGTAGATCATGTCCAGTTTTTTTTAATAACTTTTCATTTCTTTATTCGTCATTCGTATATCATCATTCGTCATTTCCCACCTATGTCGCTTCAAGCTATTCTGGATGACTGCGGTTTAATCATCACCAAGCATGAGCCCGTGCACGGCGGCGATATCAATCGTGCCTTCTGTTTGCATGACCGTGGAGGAAAATATTTTTTGAAAGTGAACGATGCCCAATGCTATCCGGGCATGTTTGAAAAAGAAGCCTGTGGATTACGTGCATTACATGACCACGGCCCGATTGGAGTACCAAAAGTCATACGGACCGGCATCGTTGACTCCCAGCAATACCTCTTGCTGGAATGGATGGATACTGCAAAGCCGGAGGCCAAATTCTGGGAGACCTTTGGCGCCGGGCTGGCAACCTTGCATAAAAAAAGTCAATCCCAGTTCGGCTGGGAGGATGACAATTATATCGGTAGTCTGCCCCAGTCCAATCAATTGCGTCCTACGTGGCATTTATTTTATGTCGAATGCAGGATCCTGCCTTTGGTGAAAAGGTTATTTGACGCGAATAGTGTTACACGTCAGGATCTTTCGGCGGCCGAGGCATTTTGCAAAAAGCTGGATCAGGTCTTCCCCGTTGAGCCTCCTTCCCTGTTGCACGGTGATCTATGGAACGGAAATTTTATGGTGACCTCAACAGGTAAGCCCGCCATTTTTGACCCCGCTGTCTACTGCGGCCACCGCGAGATGGACCTGGGTATGACCAAACTGTTTGGAGGTTTTGATGAACGCTTTTACCACGCGTATCACGAAGTGTACCCGCTGGAAGACGGATGGCAGCAACGGCTCCCGCTCACGCAACTGTATCCCTTGCTGGTGCATGCGGTGTTGTTTGGGGGGCATTATCTGGGGAGGGTGAGGGAGACGGTGGCAAATTACGAATGACGATTAATTCCTTGTCAACTACTCCTAACTGTCAACCCCCTCCCACTTGCTCCTCTTGCGCGAATTAAAAATTCCGGATCTCTGAAATATCATGAAACCGAAGGACCTTTAATCGCAACCCCACCATGAATTCATGCGAGGTGAAATTCAGGGAAGAGGATTGGCTGACGGGCAATTCAAACACATAGCCCAGCCGCACGGCGTCACCTACATTTATCAGAAATTGGAAACCCAGGGTATTAAAATTCCTGGTGAACGCACCCAATGTATAGCTGTCATCCACACGCATGGCGAGGCAGTAATCCACTGACACCGGCACATCAGTGGCGGCGCGCAGCAAGATCGAGGGCTTCAATTTCACGCGGTAAGAAACGGGTAGCATGTACGCACCGAAAGCATACAGGTTCCTGGAATATTGGCCTGTCGCCGAGGAAACCGCATCGGTGCCGGGTTTCAACAAGTGTGGAACCGAAAGGCTCACGATGAACTTTTCACTTCGCAGGATCAGACCGGTGCCGATGTTGGGCTTCATTGCACTGACGTTCGTGAAATTTGGATCGGATCGGTCGATCTGGAGTCCGCTGTAATCAGTTTGGTAGTTGATTATCCCAGCCTGTAGCCCGAAAGAAAGGTCCAGCTTTTCATTCAGCCGTATCCGGTACGAATACGCAGCGTAGGCTTGTGTGGTTTTGTTAGAACCGGCCTGGTCCCGCACCACTGAAAAGCCAATTCCCATTTTGTTGGCCGCGAGTGCCATGTGTCCCGTTGCATTCATGGTAACGGGACTGCCGTTGAAACCCGCCCACTGCATCCGGTAACCCGCAGAACAATTCAGGTCTTTGGTAAAACCGGCATACGCCGGGTTGATCAGGAAATAATTATTGAGGT
Organism: Bacteroidia bacterium; assembly: GCA_043785125.1. Classification (GTDB taxonomy): domain Bacteria; phylum Bacteroidota; class Bacteroidia; order Cytophagales; family Cyclobacteriaceae; genus ELB16-189. Next base: position 1,167 of record JAYVXP010000158.1, on the reverse strand, counting down.
ATTGCGTCGATAACGGGTCCTGCTGCCCAAGCCCCGTTGTTACGACAAAAGAAAAAATACAAATCAATTCCTTCTTCATGACCGTCATCGTTTAAGTGTGATATAACCTGTCAAAGATTTCCTGGAAGAAAAATCAATCTTATAGAAATAATTTCCTGATGGAAGCTCTCTTCCGCTATTTGTCAAACCGGTAAAAATACGTGCGATGTTATCGTAATCGCTGATGTCAAACACAACATCCCCCCAGCGATCGAAAATGGTGACCTTGTTGTTCTGCGCGCCGGGCACCACGTCAACATACTGGATATAGAAGAAATCATTTTTGCCGTCACCATCCGGTGTAATTCCATTAAATACTACGACCTCTCCTACAATGTCGATCTCTAGAATTTTTTGGGCACAAAGTCTCTGCAAATCGCAAACCTCGAGAGTTATACGGTCTGTGCCCGTAAACGGAAGACCTTTGTAGTTCACCGTCAGCAGGTACGACCCATCGATTTGAGCGGGAGCACCCCTGCCTGTCAGGTTGCTCAGCAGCCGTAAAGTGGAATAGTCAATATCGTTCTCCGGGTCGCTGACAAATGTGGTCAGGTCGGCCGAAGCTATCCCTTCAATGTTGCTCGTAATCGGTCTCGCGGTGATCACGGGCGGCAGATTGGGAACGCATGGCTCCGTCAACCGCGTCACCACTACCGGATCAGACGCAGCACTGATGCATCCGGTGCTGTTCGTGACTGTTAAGGAAAGAACGCTTGTCTGAGTAACGATGACGGATTGGGTGGTGGCCCCATTGGACCAACGATACTGAAAGCCGGCGGGGCCGCTAAGCGTTACCGATCCATTTCCGCAAAAAGTTGGGGTGCCGGTTACCGTGACTACGGGTTTTACCGGATTTGCAACGACCGAAACTGTCACGGGATCGGAAGGAGGGCTCAGGCAAGTGCCATTGCCGGTTTGGACAGAATAATTGCCGGCAACACTTACCTGGAGTCCTTGTGTGACTGCTCCGTTCGACCATAGGTACGCTGCAAAGCCGGTGGGCGCAGAAAGCAGTGTGCTGCTGCCTTCGCAAAGCGAAAGAGAACCTGTAATATTAAGTGTTGGTTTGCTCAAATTGATAACTGTGACAACTGCATTTATCCGGTTGCTCTCGAGTCCGGTGGATGG
>JAYVXP010000157.1:0-39366 GCA_043785125.1 Bacteroidia bacterium | reverse complement strand
TTACCGTAACGTTGACCAACAACAGGTTACCACCAACCGGGAATTGGATTTGACGTACGTCACACCCAATTTTCAATATACTTTTTTTGATCGAAAATGGATTCAGGCCAGTGTGATCCTGGAAGTGGGGTTTGGAACCGTAGAGTACAAAATATTGAACAAAGACAAGTCCATAGTATTGCGAGAGAAAAGGGGCTTCTTTCTTCCAGGCAGCAGTGGCCTTGACGTCCTGATTATCCCTTTTCGTTGGTTTGCTTTGGAAGGGCTTATCGGGTATCGCAAATCCCTGCGAACCTATGAGATCAACAAGGATTTTGATGGGATCTTTTATTCCTACGGGGTGAAAGTTTTTCTGGGTTCGATCCTTAAAGACTTGAGATACCATTCGGCTAAAAGAAAACACAAGAAGATTCAGGGTAATTGAGGCTTCCTGAAACTCCGCCTCACAGCACCAAGACTATATCACACGCCATGCGCAAATCCGGGATCAGGTAAAAGCCATTTTAGCCTCAGCTGGACCCATCGGGACCTAGAGGGACGAAGTTATGCTAGAAGAACAAGCAGGGTATGCTGGCATGTTCGTAATGAGCACTTTATAAGCTTTATGCTCATCTTTCACATCAAACAAGAAGCTACACGAAGCTTTCGTATGGGAACCCAATCAATTACCGCAATGTGGGGGTAGGAATGAAGCAAGGTTATAAGGATTTTTGAGTTGAACATTTAGACGCGTAAAAATGAAAAAGCTTTTGCCTTTGTATTTTTTATTCGGAGTTATAATCAACCTGCGGGGGCAAGAAATGATTATAGCAGAAAAGACTAATTCTAATAAAACAGGAGCAACAACAGTTGAACTTACTATGGATGAGATTAAACAAAAATTGACTCTTGCTGAGCAGAAAACAAGGGAGCTATTTAAAGCGGTAGAAGATCGCGGGCTCATTACGGCCGGGAAGTATGAGAGTGAACTTAACGCAGAAATAGTCAAACTTGCGAAAGAAGAGTTTGGGCTTGAAAACCACTGGCATAAGAAAATCGTTAGGTCAGGAGTAAATACACTTGCATCTTACAGTAAAGATCCATCTGACCGAATTATTCAGAAGGGCGATATTGTATTTTTAGATTTTGGACCCATTTTCGAAGGTTGGGAGGCTGACCTTGGAAGAACATTTGTCATTGGTAATGACCCTTCAAAATTGAAGTTGAAAAGGGATGTTGAGGCTGCATGGAATGAAGCGAAAGAATGGTATAATAGACAAAGCCACCTTACGGGTTCAGAATATTTCAACTATATCACTGAGCTTGCAAAACGCTATGGTTGGGAATTTGGAGGAGAAATTGGTGGTCATATAATAGGTCGTTTTCCGCATGAGCAACCTGATTTAAAAGGCGATCTGAGTTTAGATGTTCATCCGGATAATCACAATAGCATACTGCTTTTAGACAAGCACGGAAATCGCAGGCAATGGGTTTTGGAAATTCAATTTGTAGATAAGGCTAAAGGAATTGGCGCCTTCTATGAGCAAATGTTGAATTAATAATGAATGAATTAGCTAATTAATTATCGAATGACAGTTTATGGAAAATCCAATTTATTGCATCTTACTATTACTAATGCGATTAAAATGAAGACAATCTTCTTTTCAACCATGATTCTTCTGGTTGCGATGCCACTGTTTGGACAGCCCGATTCCTTTCTTCCCAAACAATGGGGCAAGAATTTTGTGATTTCTACTTCTCACACGGGCAGCATGAGTGGTGGTTCGAGTCGGCTCACGTTTACCTACGATTCATGTAAGTATGTTAGCAGCTCACTGGAGGATGCTCCAAAGGTTAAGAAATTTGCATTGTCGCAAGCGGATCGTGATGAGATATTAAAGAAAATGCATGATCTAAAGGCAGATAAAATTAAAGCGGGTCTAAGTATCGGGGTTCAAAACGATGGATGGTCGAACTTACTTTGTTTCAGTGGACATTGCATTGAAGGAGGTTCGGCTTCGCAGATGACGGACAAGGACAAGGAGATATTTTTGTTAGTGTGCGGGTATTTGGAAACGTTCGCGATTAGCAGATAGGCTCACCATATACCAGGAGGGGGATAAAACTACTTAACATAATATAAATTATATAACGCATTTTATGTTTCCGGGCCATGGTTATATAATTTGCCGTTATGTGTAAATAGCCGCTCAAGGCCAGCGCCGTGCTTGCACCGAAACGGCTCCGGCAGGATCGCAAAAAAGTTTTTATCACCCGCATTTGGTCAATCCGCGCGCAAAGCATGAGTATTGTTGGCCGGCACATGCCAATGCTCAAGCCAAAGCCAGCAATACCTATGCTTTAGCCCATTTTGATACGGTTTTCCAGATCGGATATCCAGTGCCGCATCTTTTGAATTTCGGTTCTTTGTTGCGGCGGACCTCCTACGTGGGCCAAGAAAAAAGTGATAAAAATAATAATGGATCACCGGGAAGTGAATGAGGTTTTAAGGCAAACTTTGCTAGCGGAACCATCCGTCAACCTTGAGGTAGGGACGCTTAAGACGGGTGATTTTCTGGTAAACGATTTGCTCTTGATCGAACGAAAGACATTCCACGACCTGGTAGCCTCAATTAAAGATGGCAGGATATTTCAACAAGCAAGCAGGTTAACCTCTGCCGCTGAACATTATCTGATCATTCTGGAAGGCACATCCGATGACGCAAAATCAGCCAGAATGAAAAGGGAGGCTATTCAGGGCGCATTGATTTGTATTTCGCTGAAATTCCGGATTCCGATATTGAGATCTTTATCTCCAGTCGAGACCGGAAAACTTATTGTCAGAGTTTATCAACAATTGGCAAAGTGTAAAAACGGTCGAAGGTATTTGCCTTACCGGCCAGCTCCTTACAAAAGGAATAATAAATTCAAGCAACAGATATTTATGCTACAGGGTTTACCGAGTGTGGGTCCTGCCAAAGCAAAGATGCTGTTGGATAAGTTTGGGTCTTTAAAGGCCATCTTTTCTGCCAGCATTTCAGAATTAAAAGAAGTTGATGGCGTGGGGAAATACACGGCAGCACAAATATATGCTATCCTACAAGCCAGCTAAACCCAAAGTCGAAGACAATATCCTATCACTTCAAAAGAGGCAAGAAGTAGGGATCGGAGAAAAATTAACATTTTTGATATTAAAATTGTATTTTTCGGAACCTTAAGGGACTTTAATACGATTATAGGGTCACCATGACATTCTCCATTGCCCCTTCTATTGAAGCACAAAACACTTTTTTTGAGTGGGAAATCCGTCTTTTTCCACTTAAGAAGCTAATCATTAACTTCCTTCAGGGGTTGTACAAGCGCTACCTTAATAAACTGATAAGTCTTTTAGATGAGGCATATACTGACATTCAGGGAGCCTTGGTCGTGTTAAGGGATTATTCACAAGAAGATGCGCAGCGTGATTTGCCATTAGTAAAAAAGGCAATCAGACTTTTGATAACCTATAAATCTCATTTAGAAAGGGCGGAGTATTTGGGTAGTGAAGAGGTAAAAGCAAAAATCAATTTGGTAATTTCTGCCCTATACGATGCAGAAATACAAATTAAGAAAAAAGCTTTTGCTGGTCAAGTCCGAGCCACCACTCAACCTGAGTTAACTGAGGCCATTGCTTCGGCCTCCAAAGAAGCCTTGAGTAGTGTCTTGTCGCATTGATTTCCCAACGCGATATTGTTGAAGTACCATTTAACTTGCCACAGGGAGTTAAGGCGCATCCAGTTATTGTACTTTCCAATGATGAAGTAATTCGTGATGAAGAAGCTTTTATTGGCTTAATGATGACTACAGAAAAGGCAAATGATCTTTACACATTTGAGATAACTTCTGACATGCTTTTGAAGAAACTGCATGTCCCCTACAGTGAGGCAAGATTGCACTTAATCAGTTTTTTTAGAACAAAAGAAGTTGTTCCTACTTCGCATTTCAATAATAAAATAAGGCCGGAGTTTTTTAAAGAACTCGTCAAGCAAGTCAATCGAATTACTTTTGGTTTAGACCCAATTTAAATAGTAACATTTATCCTGCCCTGCTGCAACACACATTGTGCAGGCCACACTTCCCTCCCGCCTCCAAAGCCTGCCCAAAGAGTGTCGCTGCCCCCGCCCGGTAGTAACTGAAAAGATTTGGGTTGCTAAATGCCACCGCGCTAAAAACTTTCCAAGAAGATTTGGTTGGGCCCTCCGACCCAAGCTATTTAACATAACGCCGGCCATTATATAACTCTTTATGGGCTGTGGTCAGCGCTTTTCAACAATTAGCATTTGATAAAAGCACCAAAAAAGACTTAAGCCCCAAAGAATTGGCATCACTCCGCTTAAAAGCAAAGGCTGCGCAGGAAGCGCGCCCTGGCGCAGGAAGGGAAATGCTTTTACAAAGTATTTACTTCAAAAGAGGCAAAAAGTAGGGACGGGTTTTCATTCTCATTGGCTGAAATCGATAAAAACATTGGCAATGCCTTCGGCCCGGGCTCCAAGTCCGGCCTTGCTGCCGGCCCACTTCGGGCTTTCCGTTTCTATCCTTTATTGCCTTTGCCAGCGCAGCAGCACCTCCAACATTAAGACTAATGTCAAATCCACAGCTAGGGGCACCACCGGAGCAACTACCAAGGTTTAGGCTAAGGCTTCGCGAACGTCGAATATTGACGGATTGACTATTTATTGAAAATGGTGTTATTTCATTCCCACCTAAAAACCCGGATAGCCAAGGCATAAATCAAAATAAGCCAAATACCCATACCCATGACATCCCCAGGAAGTTGGGTGAGCCCCTCCCCTTCGTTGGCAATTTTTCGAAGAGCATGGCTCACAAAGGTCAGTGGAAAATAATCGGTAATCGTTTTGAGCCAGGCCGGAAACCCATCCCTGGAAAAGAAAATTCCGGAAAGCAATAACATCGGAAGCTGGATAAGGTTGGCTACCGGGGCAACCTGGGTTTCATCTCTTGCCCAGCCCGCTATCGCAAAACCGACTCCTAAAAACATCAGTATGCCCAATATGCAAACTATCGCGAAGCTAACATAGCTGCCAACCATGTGGAAGTTGAAAAAGTAAGTCCCAAACCCCAGCAAGATTGTTGCCGTTGCCAGCGTAACGATAAGCCGTACAGTAGCCTGTGCAAAGACAAAATAAATGGGATGAACAGGAGTTGCTTGAATTCTTCGCAGCGCTCCACTGGTTTTTAGTGCCACAAAACTAAAGGCTACTCCAAAAATACCCAGCTGCATAATGGTCATTGATAAAATGCCAGGCAGGATAAAATCAAAATAGCCGAGCTCGTTTGTGGTGACGCCTACACTTTTTACTTCCAGCACCGCAGTTGAATGGGCCAATTGCCTATCAAGGTTAGAAACAATCTGAATGATGACCAGATTGGCAATTTGTCCGCTTTGCGGCTTGGCGCTGTTAAAGCGGGTTTGCACACTGCTGCCCAACGGTTTACCCTGCTCCATTGCTCCAAAGTTCTCCGGAACAATTACCTGAAGATCAAGATTGCCTTTACCCAGTTCAATGGCTGCCTCCTGTTCTGTTATTTCATTTATCTTAAAGGCCTCCACTTTTTTAAGGGTCTCTATAAACTGCTTGGACAACGCATTGGCAGCGTGATTGGTTAAACCAACCTGAATGGAACTGCCACTGCCCTGGGATAGAAAACCAAAAATGGATAACAGTGCAACCGGAATCAGCAAGGTGAAAATGAGGGCGCCCTTATTACGGTAATACATTTTCATTGAGGCTTTGGTCAAAGCCAGGAAGGAACGGGTAGTTTGGTTCATGTTAATCGCGGAGGATTTTTCCAGTCAAGTCAATAAATACATCTTCCAATGTGGCCGGCGGTATTTCAGAATGGGGCTTGAATCCTCTTGCCAGCAATTGCTTAATCAGTTGATCCGGTGTGTCAAGCGCCACTATTTTCCCGTCATCCATAATCGCTACGCGATCGCAAAGATATTGCGCCTCTTCCATATAGTGGGTGGTAAGAATAACGGTTGTGCCACGGTTTTTGATTTGAGTAATGAGTTCCCAAAGATTGCGACGGGCCTGCGGGTCGAGCCCTGTGGTGGGTTCGTCAAGAAAGATCATCACGGGCCGGTTCACCAGCGTTGTAGCAATGGAGAACCGTTGTTTTTGCCCGCCCGAAAGATTTTTTACTAAAAAACCGGCTTTATCTTGAAGTCCTACTTCAGCGAGCAGCGCGATGGGATTGATGTTCGATCCATACAGATCGGCGAACATTTCAAGTAATTCCGTGAGTTTAAGATTTTGAAAAAACGAAGAAGACTGAAGCTGAATGCCTACCCGTTGTTTTATCAAGTAAGGTTGTTCAGTCGTTTTAATACCATTCAAAACAACGGTGCCCGAACTGATCGCCCGCAGGCCTTCTATCATTTCTAACGTTGTGGTTTTGCCAGCACCGTTGGGTCCTAAAATTCCAAATACTTCTCCCCGCGCTACCAGAAAAGAAATTCCTTTCACCGCATGTACTCCGTTGTCGTATGTTTTCGTAAGGTTGTTTACTTCTAATATGGTTGGCATGAACAGGGTCCTATGATTTCAAAATAGGAAAGATGAAGTAAACAAAAATTTGTGGAATAATCGGGGTTTCAATAAAAAAAGCGTCAAACTAAAAAAGGACGGCATGGATAGCTAATTAATTAACTAATTCAAATAACGGATTCCCAATTATCCGCAAAATGGTTCAGACTATTTAAGCAGCTTTCCTGTAAAGACCTCCACCTTCGGATTGATTGGATTACCCGAGGATCGTCTGAAGGAGACCACCTGGCCGACATGCCAGAGTACGTCTGCAATCGGGCCATTGAGGAGATTCCAAAAAGGGAATGTGGAAGAGGTCTTTTCATTCTTGAAAATAACATTGAATTCAATGAGATCGACCTCCTTGCTTCGCTTGAGAACATCGCTTGCCGTTTTGATATTTTCCAGCGTTCGTTTTCTCATTTCCATAAAGGCAAGTCTGGGTACATCCTGGCCGGTAATATTCGGAACTTTCCGCACGGCATTGACGACAATGGTGGATAGTTCGTAGATATGAGACAATGTTTCCAAAGATGTTCTTGCTTCGGTTGATGGCCTATAGTTCAGATCGCTGTCCCTCAAACCATCCGTAGCCCAGTAATACCGGAACCCCAACCCATCGATCATCCGTGCCCCTACTGTTGCGGCTGTAAAGGTTTCCGGGTATTGAGGAATTTCATAGTAGGGCAAGGTAAGATCCTGAGCAATTGCTGTGGCACAAGACAAGAAGATTACACATAACGAGACAATTAATTTCATAGCTTCAAAATTAAGGTTGCCAAATTACTTTGTTGAAAACCACTACTCATTGGGCGGAGACGAGGTGGACATAAGTTCTAAAGTTAGCGCGAAATACGAGAATTTTGAAGCAGTAAATTACGTGCGATTCTTTGTCGTGGCGATGGCGACCGAGGATCAAACAATCCTCTCCCCGTTCAAATCGGTTGTCAGCACCTCACTCATATAATTAAAAAAGGGCCGAATGCTTTTGAATGTGGTATTCACTTTGTTAAGAAAATCGTCGGCCACGACCTCCTTATCCTGGAAGGAATGTTCAAACCAGAATTGTTTGTATCGCAGTAAATTAATCGCAGGATGATCTTCCGTAAAGCCCCTCGGTACCGTTCTTACTTTTTTGCCACGCATACTTCCAAAGTTCGATTGGATAGCTTTTGAGTTCAATAATTTATTCCAGTCCTTGTAATGGCGATCGATGTCCATCCGGATTCTTTTCAGGTCTTCAGGATTGGGATAGGAAAAACCACAGCCAATGCGCGAACTACCGGGCTTGATCCAGATATAGTAACCTCCCCTCAGCAACGGCTTGGTTCTTTTCAGGTAGCCTGCAAAACGCGGATTGTACGGAGCTTTGTCTTTTGCAAACCGAACATCATTGTAAATCCGGTACAGGCTCTTCTTGCCGGAGAGCGTTTCAATCTGATCATGCCCACTCATCTTTGCAATCAGTGCCTCCATGAAAAGCGAGGTATTTTCCAGCGCCTCCAGGTATTGTTCTTTGTGCGCATTGAACCAGTCGCGGTTATTATTCCGCGACAAATTCCTTAAAAATAATAATGTTGATTTGTTGATGGTGCGGTTGGGCATAATTGAATGCAGGAGCGTGAATTAACGTTCTGCTCCCATTTATTCTATTTTTTGCCACCGGTCTTTACACCATAAATGACATCCACTAACCCATCTTTGCTGGTGTCGTGTGAAATCTCCCAGAACATAATGCCATCCAGCTTTTGATCCATGGCATATTTTGTTTTAATGGCCATCGACCGCTTGTCGTCAAACGTCGCGAATAATTTCTTTGAGGCATCATATCCATACGGCGCCTGTGACGTATCATCCCAATAAAGTTGGAAGCCCGCGAGTCGGGTAGGAAAGCCCTTGTAATGAACGCTTGTTTTAAACTTACCAGTCTGATATAACCCGTTCTTTTCGGCCGCTACATTTTCCCAAACTCGTGCATAAAAAGCAGCACCAATTACAATCTTGTTGCGGGGAACTCCAATCTTAATCAGGTATTGAACTGCATTGTCGGTGGATTCCTTCTGCAAGGCATTGGAATATAATGCAGTATGGTGTCCGGTGAAGGCCGAGTTACCATTGATCAGGTCATAGGACATGATGTTTACCCGATCTGCATTTTTCATTACGGCAGCAAAGTCAACGGACTCTTCAAGACATTTCTGAAATCCCCCCACGGCAAAGCTGAGCTCAAATTGTGTTCCGAATTGTTGCCGAAGCTCTCCGACCAGTGCTGTGAAGTTGGGTTTGTCTTCGGGCTTGAAGGCGTGACCGGGATATCCTGAAATAGAAGGGTATTCCCAATCCAGGTCAAGGCCGTCGGAATGAAAGTAGCGATTCAGGGAAACTACTGATCGGGCAAATTCCCTCCTATCGGCTTCAAAAGAAAATACATCAGAGCAGGTTTTGCATCCTCCCCACCCACCGAGGGATAAAATGATTTGCAATTTTGGATTGCGTTTCTTCAGCCCTACCAGTCTGTTTATCGTCAGGGAATCCATCTGATTATCCACAGTAAGTTGATTGCCCGTGAGATGACAGAAGCTGAAAATGATGTGCGTTAATTTCTCAGCGGGAAGACTGTCAACTTGCTCCGGCCCACCGGCATAGTAGGCAAGGATGTTAAAATCTTTTTTCGTCTGGGCGGAAAGTGGTGTGATGAACAGGGACAGGAGCAGGCAAATCAGAAATAGTTGTTTCATGTTTTGAATAAATTATCAAGATCAAAATTTGGTCAAACGACGTAATTTGTTTTATGGGCTGCTCTATTTCTTGAGTCCCGCGTACCGGTTCTCTGAAGGCAAGTAGCCTTTATCTTTCAGTATAACAGCCAATCGATCATAGAATGCGGGCTCCGCGGGTGTCACACTGGCCAGTCCATCAACATAGCGGTTGTAGAGTGAAAACAACGCAGAAATCAATACGGTGTCGTGGATTTCCAGATCAGTAGCCTGTGCGCTCCTTGCCTTTGCAACCATATCGGTGGTCACGTTTTTTCCACTGACTTGAACCGCTCTTGCGATATCCAGCAAGGCTTTCATTTTATCGCTTACGGGCGCATGCAAAGGATCATTTTTTACTTTTTCCGCGGTATCCTTTTCACCGAGCAAAATATCTGCCGCGGCCGTGTGGGCGGCGGTGCAGAACTTGCATTCATTTCCGTAGGAAACAACGGCAGCAATCAATTCCCTCTCCCCTTCCGTGAGGGTTGATTCTCCCCGAAGCAAAAGATGTGTCAATTGCCGGATGGGTAAGGCTGTGTCCGGCCGGTAATTGAGTATTCCGGTAATTCCAGGCAAGTTTTCGTCTAGGGTGATGTGGGGCATGGTGAATTGGTGTTGGTTTTAGCCAATGGACGATAGTCAAAAGACAATTATGGTATGGGTTGAATCTTTCAAATATAGTATTGATTCTTGTTTTATACAGCACCGTAGCTATCCAATTAAATATTCATCACCAAACGGCAGAGAAATTAGGAATGGATTAGGTCCCCGCATAATCAACGGTCAAATCTTCACCATTCAGAAAATCCAGTGGCTTGTATTCCTTTATCCCGGGAAAGATATAACCTAGCTTTGGATTTTTCAGTCTCCTGATCACGACTTCACTCAGCACGGTCCGGTAGTCCGTCGTTACGGCAAGGTCCACACGATTATCCAACTGCTCGTTGGACAACCCCGGCCACCTGCCATACATTTTTCCTCCCTTGACATTGCCGCCGAGTACCAACATGACATTACCATGTCCGTGATCGGTACCACCACTTTTGTTAGCTTTCAATCTTCTGCCAAATTCACTCATCACCAGCACCGTAACCCTTTTCTGATCATTGGCAATGTCATTGTAAAAAGCGCCCAGTGATTTCGAAAGGCCGTCGGTAAGATTATTAAAAATATTGGTCTGATGCTCATGTGTATCCCATCCGCCGTAATCAACGGTGGCAACTTGCAAACCCACATCCATTCTTATTATCTGAGACAACGTGGCCAGCGAACGACTAAACGAGTTGTTTTCTATATAACCGGCATTTTTCAAGTAAGCGGCATCGACTATGCCTCCACCATTTGTCGTTGACAATTTTTTGTTCAGGTATTGGATTGAGTCCAGGGTATTGTTGGCCTCGGTGTCGATCAATCTGCTGCCTTTGTAAAAATCACGCAACAGATCGGGCAGTCGTGCATCACCGCGCAGTTTGTAATCGTGGATGTTGGTTATCGCCACCGTCCCATTGCTTCCCAAAAAAGAAGAGGGCACGGAAGTACTAATGGCCAGTGAACGAAATTGTTGTTTTTCCCTGGCCAGACTTGAGCTATTCAAAAATCGGGTGAACCATCCTTCTGAAAGGTTTTTATCATTGAGTGAACCGCGTTCGATAAAATCCTGCGCATCAAAATGACTCCGGGTTCCATTGGTTAATCCCGCTCCATGGATGATGGCCAGGTTATTGGAGTCATAAAGCTCTTTCAACGCCGCAGCTTTTGGATGGATTCGAAAATCAAGTCCGGCCAAACCGTTTTGTAAAGACAATCCTGCATTGTCACCCGATTCCGCGATGCGCAATTCCAGGGGTCGCTCGGCAACATAGGAACTATCATTGACAGGCCCCACCAAATTGAGCCCATCACAACCACCGCGCAGAAATACATATATGAAAATATCCCGGTTGGGACTGTCCTGCGGTGCAAATGAATATCCGGTTATTCGGCTACCTGCCATGGCAGCGATCGCTGCTGAACAACCAACCAAAAATTCTCTTCGTTGCATGATGCTGATTTTATTTTAATTGAAAGTCCGGAGTCATGGTAAGAATGCTGATGAGTGATGGAATTGCTTTATCAAGGTCGGCAGCAGAAATGGGACCGTTTACATTTTTACCTTTTGTTATGTACTTGCTCAGTGCGTCAAGATATTCTTCGGGCTTGGATCGATTGAGAATTCGTTCTGTCCAGAATTTCACCACCTCGGCTGTCGTTGTTCCCAACGCCAGTGGCATCTGAGATTTGAAGTTATAGGCTGCCAGCTTATTCTGTGCGTTGTTCAACAGGCCAAAGGCAAGATTCCATCGCGATAACATGGTGTTGGAATTGAGCCAGTAATCGGAACGGTCTGGATGCCCCGTGGGTGTTGGCCAGTGATAGTGCAGGTATCCCATTTGATTCATGGAGCCGTTGAGAGAAAGGTTAGGCGTAAAATCAGCTTGCGTTGCTCTAAGAATGGAGACCATGAACTCAAAGGGAGTCTTTACTTTTTGCCCCCAACCCTGGGTCATTTCCTTACTTGAAAGAATGTAACGCAGCGTCTCCCGAATCTGATGCGGGCTGTCCCGATTCGCGATCCACACATTCGTAGCTCCCTTAACTAAGTAAGGAGGGGGATTGTCAGAAATCAGGCGACGGCAAAGTTTTTGACAGATGTGTTTGGCTGTCGCCGGATGAAAGGCAACGAGGTCAAGCACTTTCTGCCCATCGGCCAAAGGAGGTTGGTTGGGATAAAACTCGACACCGAGAACTCGCTTTTGATAATTGTCATGCCAACCGTCCTGATAATAAAACGATCCAGTGTTGGGAAGATTCTCTCCCTTGCCGGTGCCGGCACCGTCCGCAATCGTCCAGCCGGTAAAGGAACGCGCGGCCTCGTAAACATCTTCATCAATATAACCGATCGGCTTTCCTGAAGTTGCACCCGGCACTTCACGCCAGCGGTTGTACAAACTATTGAGGTAGTTGTCGGAACCGAGGGTATGAAGTTCAAAGAGCTCGCGGGCATAATTCTCATTCGCCGGACTTGCTTTGCTGGAGGCATTGTCCAGATAGTATTGCATGGCGGTGCTTTTGGCGACATCGTCCAAAAATGAGCGAAAGTTGCCAAAGCAGTTCTTGCGGATGACATCGCGATCATAGACTGGAAAAGATACTGATATCTTGGTATCTCCGCCTGGGTTTACATTGAAGTGATTGTGCCAGAATTCAGTTAAGATTTCACGGAGTTGCCATGGACTGTAAACTGCCCTGATCCAGGAAACCACCCTCACCTCTTCCAGCGGACGGTTTCGTTCTTGCCCATCGATGGGAATCTTGTAGTCGGCCAAGGGCCAAAGTTTGTCGAGGTTTGCATTCCAGATTCCCAAAGGGCGGTCTTCGTCCATTGCAGGATATTTGTCATCCTTTGCATCATATTTAATGTGAAGTGTGGTGGAAGCAATCTTTTCGATAACCTTGTTGTCCTCCCCTTCGGATGGATTCAATTGCGTTTCGATAAAACCCAACAATCCACTTTTACCGACATGATTCAGTTCCAGGTCGGTGGCTCCAAATGTCATCCTGTTGAGGGCAATGACATTTTTTTCCGGGGCGGTCGCTTTCAATAGGTCAGTATCTGAATTCATGTCTGGAATTAGCTTTAGGATTGCCGGCATCAATCATTCTTTCAGCAATACTTGTGCCTGACTTACATTTAGTTGAGGACTTTCCGATTCTTTGGGGTTCAAAGGGATTATGCCACCACGCTCACTGCCGATTAGACCATGGGCAGCAATGGGCAGCCATTGATCATACCGCTTGTATAAAGGAGATTCCGATGATCCCATCCTTGACTTATCTTTATTCAGCTTCTACAATGTTAAAGACTATGAAGAAATATTTACTTTGCCCTCCCCTGCTTTTTTTTATCGTATCACTTCTGAATGCCCAAACAGTTACGCCATCAGTCAAGCCTGAGGTGATCAGCATTTTCCAACCTGCAGATTCCGTAGGTCAGTATGATAAATATGAGCTGCGGATGAACATCAAAGCCACTTTTGTCAACCCGTTTGACCCAGAGGATATCGATATCACGGCCACATTCACTTCCCCTACAGGAAAGAAATGGACCATACCGGGGTTCTATCACTACACGTTTGGCGGAATGTGGAAAGTGAGGTTCACGCCGGATGAATTGGGGTTTTGGAAATACACCGTCCACGTTCGCGATAAAACGGGAGAAATCACAAATGAGGAGAAATCATTTAGAGTCATTAAATCAAAATTCAAAGGGCAAATTAAAATTGCAGCCAATAACCGCTACCTCGAATATAAAGACGGAACACCCTATTATGGTGTGGGCCTGTGGTATAATGGCAGGGTCACAAAGGAAAATCTGGATGAACTAAAAACAAAAGGAGTCAACTTCATTAGCAACTTCATCACGCCTTTGGAAACCATGGGCAGCGGTTTGGGCCGGTATGATCAGGATATCTGTACCCGCCTGGACGAGATGTTTGATTTGTGTGAAGAGCGGGAGATCCTCATCAGTCTGAATTTGTGGTTCCATTCCTTTTTATCCGAAACGGTGTGGGGAGGATTCAACATCAGATGGAACACCAATCCCTACCAGCAGATCACGGCGGCCAAAGATTTTTACAGGAGCCCTGAAGCTTGGAAATACCAGGAGAAGTTATATCGCTATTTTATTGCGCGTTGGGGATACAGTCGCTCTCTTGCGCTGTGGTTTATAATCGATGAGATCAATGGCACGGACGGATTTGTTTCTGGCGACAGCGTAATGGCCGGAAAATGGACAAAGAAAGTGCATGATTATTTCAAGGCCAACGATCCGTACAACCATCCAACTACCGGAACACGGAGCGGTGGTCTCAAAGAATTCTTTCACGACGGCTACCAGGCCACCGATATTGCCGCCCGTGAAATTTATGAAGCGCAGGGGTTTCCGATGACGAAGCCGGGGACACTTGATTCTGCCGATGTTCATCCGCTGATGTACAGTTACAATAATTACGCAGGCGAAATCCGCAAGCTGTGGGAGGGTTATGGCAAACCGGTGATCGTTGGTGAAACAGGTTGGGACCACACGTATTACGAGCCCGGTATGCCAGGATATGTTGCGATGCACCACAATGTGTTGTGGGTTACCCTTGCCACTGGCACGAGCATGACGCCGTTCTGGTGGGCATTCAGTGGAAAGCTAAACGATGTGGTGGTCTCCAATCAGTTGTTAAACATCCGGAAGTTCACGGACAACATTCCTTTTTCAAAACTTACCCACATCTCCCCTATTGGAGTCAGGATTCCGGGAGGAGATGGATTTGGGATGCAAAGTGATCAACTTATCTACGGGTGGGTAGTCAATCCTAAAACAGACGTTGCAGGAGACCTGGTGAGTGTTTCTCCAATGAAACCCGGCAAGTATAAAGTAAAAGTATTTCACACGTGGCGGGGAGAATACATTCTGGAGCAGGAAGTGACTTCTGCAAATGGCACCGTCGTTTTTACAATACCCTCGCTGCATACTTCTGGTAGTCATGCCAATTATGTTGGCCAGGATGTAGCTTTTACGTTGACGCCAATTATTTCCGATCCTTTTGCACCCGATCTTAAAAATAACGGCAAACGAAAGAAGAACTGACCTAATCTCGTGACGGCTCAACGTGGGTTTCAATCAGAAAAAATGAGTAATTTCATAAAATCCTTATTTTAGGGGATCTCTAAAAACCCTGGCTTTTATGACTTCAGCCTGTCACCCTTCTCCAGAAGAGAAGGGCACAAGAAGTTTTTAGAGATGCCCTTTAACTAATCCGGGTAGAGAACCATGAAAAAAATAGTACAGTCAAGAAGAGACTTTCTAAAAATCACATCACTTACGGGAGTTGCTTTGGGTTTGCCGGTGTTTAACATCATCAGTAAACCCCTCTTGGAAGATGAAATCATTGGACACGGAAACTTCCGATACCGGGTGCATAAATCTTGGGGAGATCTCGATGCGGCTGCCTACCCGGTAAAGAATTGCCATGAGATGGTGATGGACGCTAAAGGCCGGTTGATCATGATCACCGATGAAACAAAAAATAACATCATCATCTACGCCAAGTCAGGCAAACTGATTAACACGTGGGGAAATGAGTTTCCGGGCGGTCACGGTCTCACCCTGTTTGACGAAGGCGGAGAACAGGTTTTATTTATTTGCGATACGGACGGTCGGGTCGTAAAAACTACACTGGATGGAAAAATCCTGATGGAGGTGCCACATCCTAAAACGATTGGAGTGTATGAAAGCACCCAAAATTATAAACCCACGGAAACGGCGATTGCGCCCAACGGTGATATTTATGTTGCCGATGGCTACGGTTCGCAGTTTGTACTCCAATTCAACAAGGTCGGCGAGTTTATCAGAAAGTTTGGCGGACCAGGTGATGGCGATGCGAATTTCAGTACGGTGCATGGGGTTTGTATTGACCAGCGCGATAAAAACAACATTACATTACTTTGTACATCCCGGGCACATAATTCATTCAAGCGTTTTACGCTGGACGGAAAATACCTTGCTACCTTGTTTTTACCTGGGGCATATGTTTGTAGACCGGTGATCAACGGCGAAAATATTTACGCCGGCGTGTGCTGGTCGCGGTTGCGTTACCTCGACCAAACTCCTAACTCTGGCTTTGTGACGATTCTGAATGCAAAGGACAAAGTAATTTCCAATCCGGGGGGAACAAAACCTGAATACAAAAAGGGCGAGCTCCAGCTTATGGTTCAGGACAAGCCGGTCTTCAAGCACTGCCACGATGTTTGTATTGACAACGACAAAAATATCTACGTCTGCCAATGGAATGCGAATAAAACGTATCCGGTTAAGCTGGAACGGGTATAGTTAGTGTTCCCAGATTGGAAAACAAACCAGATGAGCGGGCAGATCTGACGGGACGGATTTTAGGATAAGCAAAGAATATGAAGGTTGTGTTGCGAGGTTACCTTAAGAATTACCATGTCCCTTTACTTCCTAAATATTAGCTTGTGATTTAGTTGATAGATATCCCCCATGTGCGACTCCTTCGGAGTCGTGGGTTGTCCTTTTGACGATTCTATTCACGTTTGACGCCGTTGGCGTCACGTGTTCTCAGATCGCGACAAAACATATTGCCCTACAATTGTTCCAGTATTTTTGGTTATTGACCCCAACGGAGTCATACGTTTCCTAGATATTCAATGTGTTTCATTGGTACGACCCCAACGGGGTCGAACATAATTCGTGTGAAATAAATATTCTAACTTGATAGCTAGAATACGCCATCAGCTACCCAAATCAAAACATCCTCCATGAAATACGCCACCCTCCTTCTCCTGTTTTTCACACTTACTTTCGCTCACGCGCAAATCAGTGTGTCGGACAACGGCAAGTTTCTCCGGGACTCAACTGGCCATCCATTTTTTTGGTTAGGTGATACAGACTGGGAACTTTTTCACCGGCTAACTCGGGAAGAGGCTGCAGACTTTCTAGAAATCCGCCATCAGCAGGGCTTCAATATCATTCAGGCAGTGGCCCTGGCTGAATTTAATGGCGTACGGGAACCCAACCGTTATGGTGACTATCCCCTCAATAATGAAGACCCAACACAATTGCTGATTACACCTGGAAATGATCCTAACAATGCTTATCAATACGATTACTGGGATAACATGGATTACATCATCCATCTCGCGGAGTCGAAAGGAATGTACATTGGTTTGTTGCCGACATGGGGTGACAAAGTTGCTCACTTGTGGGGTGATGGACCGATCATCTTTGACTCCCACAACGCAGAAGTGTATGGAAGAACGCTTGCCAGTCGATATAAAATAAATCATAACATTATCTGGATTCTGGGTGGCGACCGGCCGGCAGTTTATCATTCTGATAAAGAAGGGAAGGATTTTGACGACTTACCGGTATGGCGTGCGATGGCCAGGGGGATTGAAAGTGTCCTGGGACCAGAGGCATTCATCACATACCATCCCTCCGGCGGAAAACGACGAACTACGGATTACTTGCTCCATGAAGGATGGCTGGATATGCATGCATTTCAATCCGGGCATGGATCAAAGGATGCTGACCCATGGAATTGGGTAATGGTTGACAACAAGTTAGAACCCGGAAAGCCGACGCTGGATATGGAGCCTTGCTATGAAGATCATCCCGTCAATCCGTGGGATGGAAAGTGGACACGAAAGCGCGGCTACTTCACCGCTTATGACGTCCGGGCTCGGATTTATCGCGGCGTTTTTGCCGGTGCCTGTGGCGTTACCTATGGACACCATCATGTCTGGCAATTTCTCAACCCGACTCTTTACACTCCCATCAATCCTGGTGACACATTAATTGACTGGCGAAAGGCAACGCACGCTGAGGCCGCTACGGAAATGCAATATCTAAAACGACTCATGCTGTCGCGCCCCTATTTCTCCCGCATAGAAGACAAAGAGTTGATCGCCTCCGATCCAGGAAGCAGTTATTTGGATTTCATGGGAGCAACGCGTGATTCGGAAGGGTCTTTTGCGATGGTATATCTTCCCATGAATAATACTGTAAATATTAACTTGGGTAAAGTAAATGGTAACATAAAAAATGTGTGGTGGTTTGATCCCCGATCCGGAAAATGTACTGGAGCAAAACCGGTAAAAGGAAAAGGTGTCCATTCATTTAACCCTCCGACCTCGGGTCAGGATTGGGTTCTGGTATTGGATGATGGATCAAAGAAGTTTCCCGCGCCGGGAACATCTCTGTTCGTATCAAAGAACCCTTGATTCTCGTATCCAGTTGTAATCCCCCACTTCGTCATTTTCGTAATTCCGCAATTCGCAACTCAACTCTCCTCCCTCGCAAGGATTTGCGGCCCGATATCTATCTGATATCTATCGGGAGTGATATACGAATGGAAAGTTGCGAATTGTTGTTTTTATCTGCTGATCGTCAGCATATACTCTGCTACGGCCTTACGGGTTTCTTCAGACAAATAACTTTGAGGGGGCATTTCCGGATAGTCGTCACGCTTGTGTATTGGGTTTGAAATGTATTGAACAATCCCTGCCGGATTGTTTTTATACAGTGCCTGGATGGTGTTTACCGGAGGGCCCACTAATCGCGTACTGTAGGCATGGCATCCTGAACATACACCATAATAAGTCATCTTGCCCTTTTCAACCAATGGGGTAACCCGTGGTGTAACGGGCCTGGCAAGCATGTAGCTAACAATGGCGCGTGTGTCGCGCAACGTGCAATGAGAAAATTGATCTACACCAAAAGTCCGGTACCGTCCAGGATTGGAAATACAACTCCCCTGCCCGCCACCCACGGCAATTATATCGGGTCCTAATCTTGAAAGTTTTGTTAGCATCACTGCTTTAATAGCATCTACCGGATTATTTCCATTGTTCTGCATGACGTTGTCGAGCAATACAATCTGGTCAGAATTAGGTTCCGATTCGTGATCATTCGCAATATCCAAACCGGCAAACTTATAATCGGTAACGGTAATTCCAGCGTTGTCATTTCCCATTACGATATTGTTTTCAACGGTAACCTGATCGGCAGCCATAATCAATATGCCGGTTCCCGGAGGTATGGTCGATACCGTAGAACCCACGGCACCGAAATTAGCATGGTTGTTATTCAAAACATAGTTATTCCGGATGATGACATCAAAGCAAGTTTTAATGGGCAGTCCGGGGGTTAGAAATGCCAGTATCCCTCCGGTATTTTCATGGGTGTAGTTGTATTCGACCAGCGCATGCCTGGAGTTCTCGATCTCAATACCGGCCACGTTTCCGAATACCTCGTTGAATCGGACATCCACGTTATCGCACATCCCGACATAGATCGCAGCATCTTCAATGCCTGTCAATATGTTGCGCTCCACCAGACCATCCTTGCCAAACTGAGGAAATATCCCATACACACCGGTGTCCACGATCCAGTTGTTACGAATAACATAATTGTTACCCGCCTGCCCCATAATACCATTGCCCTTGTATCGGGTGATCTTCAAATTTTCAACCAGCGTTCCGTTGCCGGAATAAAGGATGGCATCGTTCATTTTCTTTTCTCCGTCAAGCGTCGGCCATTCGCCACCCACAATAACTCCTTGCAGGGTAATGTTATCCTTATCGATGTATACGGTTTCATGATATATACCAGGATAAATCCGGATCAGGTCTCCCGGATTAGCTTTGCCGACCGATTCCTGGATCGACTCGCCCTGCCGCACTTCATAGATTTTTCCGGTAACAGTTCCAGCACCGATTCCTGTTGAGTCGCCCGACTGCTTAAAATAGGACGGCATCGGCAACGGAATATTGTCAACGGTTTCTCCAAATAAAAATTTTCCGAAGAGAAGGCCCATCACGAAGATGGCTAGCAGGATGAGGATTCGTTTTACATTTTCCATATTGGATGTCAGGGGCTTTGATTTTGATTGCTGGATAGGGTTGATGGCGAAATGCTTTGCTTCAGTTTGATTCCGGATGGAAGTTGCCGGGGCACTTGTGGTTTGAAACTTTCATCGGTAAGTGTCTTTAGAAAATCCACCAGCCGGTCTAATTCATAGTTGCTAAGTTGAGGTTCCCAGATGTGCCAGTGTAAATACAATTTCTCATTTTCAGGAACTTCATGGCCTCTTCCTTTGGTGTAGAATTCCACAGCTTCCCGTAAGGTAGTAAACCGACCTGCATGCGTATAAGGTGCGGTGAGTTCAATGTTGCGCAAGCCTGGTACCTTAAAACCCGCCCGAAGGGTAGCGTCATGAAATGTTTTTTCGGCACCTGCGTCAAATGAGCCATCGGGTTCGGCCAGTCCGATTACGGCAATCTGCTGATTGGTAAACAATGGAGGTGTATGACACGATGCGCAACGCGCGACAAAAGACCTGAAAATATTAAGGCCCTCAATTTCGCGCTGATTTAATGCCTGATGGTAGCCGTGTGCATATTGGTCGTAGCGGCTATTGAGCGAGATCAAAGAAGATTCAAATGCTGCAATGGCGGTGTAAATTTCATTCAGTTCAATTTGCTCCGATTGTTTTTGTGGGAAGGCTTGCTGGAACAAGTCCACATACGATTCAATCCCGTTGAGGTTGTCGAGCAATTGCTTGCGATCGGTGCCCATCTCATCTTGAGAATAGAGAGGTCCTTGCATTTGTTGCTCTAGTGATGTGGCGCGTGCATCCCAAAAAAACTTTTTAAGAAAGGCAACATTCCACAGACTGGGCGCCGCGCGCTTGAGCTTTATTTGATCAATGCCCACACTGGTCTTCAAGCCATCGCTAAATCCCTTTTCCGGGTTATGACACGACGCACAGGAAATGGTTCCGTCGCGGGACAAGGCAGGGTCAAAAAAAAGATATCTACCGAGGTCAATTTGTTGTGGTGTAAATCCCTCCCTGGCTATAGGCAAGGCGGTTTGCAATCCTCCAACTCCCACTTCGTTTCCGTCGACCGACTCATATTCCTGGTATCGATTTCTCAGCGCGCAGTGGTTGTCTGCTGTTAATTCAAATCCGGGAGGACACGTGTCACACAATGAAATGCCTTCTGCCTTTTGCATTGGCTTTAATATAACAAAAGCAAGAATCGAAACGACCAACAAGGCAACAAGAAGAAATAGAGTCTTCATTTGGGAACGAGCTGAGCTGCAGATCTAATATAGGCGATCACATCCTGCACGGCCTGATCGTTGGGTAATAATGCGACCATGGGAATCATCTGAGCCCCAAGAATATCCCTGGGGTGTCCACCACGGATTGATTTTTTGAACTGACTTATCTGCCTTTCGATATACCAATCGTCCAGACCGGTTAACCTGGGTGCATTCATTTTTTGGTTGCCCGCGGCTTTGGGTCCATGGCATGATCCGCAAATGGTTTGGTAATATTGACCTCCTTTCTTGATATCGCCTGAAATCAGCCCGGGAATGATCACCGCTGGCAGGTTTTTTACGTAGGCAACTACGTTGTTTACCGCCATGGAATCTTTCAAAACCCCGGCCACGGCAGCCATCTGATTCCCGAGTGTATCCTGCGACGCGGTTCCGCGAATGCCCTTTTTGAAATTCATCAGTTGGCGATATAAATACCAACCGTCAGTATTGGCGAGTGCCGGCGCGCCCAGTTTCTTATTGCCTTCCGCGCCGGATCCATGACAGGCAGCGCATGTGATATAGAGCAGCTTGCCTTCGCTGACCAGACCTTGTGGCATGGCCGAGGTAAGGGATGATGCCGGTGATTCTTTCTGTTCTCTCTTTGAGGTACAGGCCGAAACGGCCAATGCGATCAGAAAACACAAACCGACTTTGAGCATATTCATCGGGCAACTTACAGAATCGAAACATGCCCTCCTAAACACCCGCAACCCGCCTCTTGTATTCTGCCAACGCAGCTTCAACCCTATCCTTGGCTGTTGTGTCACCGGGTACGTTGTGTGAAGGATGGATAAAAAGCTTAACGCCCCGGTCGGCGAGGATTTCGGCAACGGTGGTGACCGTCATCCAGACACAGGTAATAAAGGCCATGGTCGAAACGGGACCTACTTTGTCCTGGTGATTTTTAAGTGGGACGGTAGAATCACCGATGGGAGCACAAGAATCGACGACCAGGTCGGCAATCTCAAAAATGGTTTTTCCACTGGAGTGACGGGACTGTTTTCCTTTTGCTTCGGCCGCAGAGCCATAGGCAATTACTTTCATACCTCGTTTCTTGGCTTCCAAGGCGATATCAATGTTGACGTTGTTGATTCCCGAATGCGAAAAAAGCCACATGGTGTCCCGTGGGTCGAAATTGTAACCTTTCATGATCTCCACGCCATACCCTTCCACGCGTTCCAAAAAAAGAAATTGATGCACTCCCATTTCGCCGGTAATCCGTGTAAAGAATGTGAGGGGCAGCTCGATGATCGGATGAAACCCGACAAACCCTCCTATCCGTGGATACATCTCCTCAATGGGTATAGTAGCGTGTCCGCAACCGAAAGTGTGAACCCATCTCCCGGCTTCAATACTGTCGGCCATCATTTCCGCCGCTTTTTGGATGTTTTCCATTTGTGTGTCTTCGATCCGGGACATAATGTCCCTTGCATTCGTAAGCCATTGTTTTGCGAGCATAATTGATTTAGTTAGAATGTTATCGTGTGTTCCATTTTTATTTTCTTTTGAAGTCTAAAGGATAACAAAATCATCATTGCCAACATAGCCAGCACAATCGTCGTCAGATGTTGTATGCCATATTCTTCCGCGACGATGCCCATTAAAAAATTGACAAGAATATTTCCGGCCATGGCGATGGTTAATACGAAACTAAAAGCCGTGCCGGATAATTCCACATAACGATTTCCGACAAGTCCGAGCATGACGGGAAAGCCAGCAGCCAGCCCCGCCCCGATAAGGATAAGTCCCGCTACCGCCATGCTATAGAAATGAGCAGACTGCAACAGAAGTGATCCCGTGAAAAGGAGTGCAAAAGACAGCCACAGGATTTTCGAATTGGTAAGCTTTCTCAGCACGCTTCCAATGATGATACGCATTACCGCCATACCCACCACATATAATGAAAGTGCATACAAGGCTTTGCTGATTGGGACTGAAAGTTGACTTAGCAGATACGTGGTGGTCCAATTGTTAATCACCGCTTCAAAGCTCGCCTGAAAAAAAAGAAAAAAACCAATCAGGATCAAAACCGGGTCTCGCAATAATGCAATACTTTTTGAAAAAGGGATCGCTTCCTTATGTTTGGGTTCGGGGAATTGGGTTAGCGTGAAAAGCGCGGCCACAACGATCGGAAGATAGCCCACTGAAGAAACAATGGTCTGATAGGAAAACCGGCTTTCCAGGATTCCCAAAATGGCGGGCATGCCAAGGGCTCCGATCGCAAAGAATACTCCGAGCAGACTTAGGTTTGCACTTTTATTGGTTTTGCTGATGTCAGCCACTACTGCGTTGCTCGCACCATTGATCATGCCGCCCCCTAACCCAAACAGAAACACGCAGATCTTTAAGAAGCCAAAGGATGCAAAGGCTATTCCCTGAAATCCTGTAAACATCAAAAGACAGGATAAGAGTAGAATAATTTTATAACCATAGCGATCGGAGAACGGACCAAATAATAAGGAACCGGCAAGAATCCCAATCGGCAGAATTGAAAACAAACTACCCGAAGCGATGGGGTCAAGGTGAAATTTTTCCTGAAGACCTGACGCCACGGAGCCCAGCGTGATCAGACCGACCCCAAAAAGCAACAATCCAAGGCAGGCTGACCCAAATACAAATCGCGCGGCGGGCATACAATAGTTCAGCTAGTTTGGATGGTTTTCAAAGCCAGAAAGCCGGCGCCGTAAATCGCCGCATCACCCTGTAAACCCGATGGTTCAAAACTAACAAGCTCCACACTAATGGGTTGTGCCCATTTTGTAGCTTCCTCCTGGATGGATCCGATAAACTTAATCGCCGGTCCAAACAGGCCTCCGCCAAAAATAATTTTTTCAGGGTTGAAAATACTTATCAGGTTTGCAACACCCATTCCCCAAAATTCGATACATTCCTTCATCGCCTGCACGGCCACGCGATCATTTTCTTCAAAGGCAGCGAATACATCATGAGCAGTAAGCTGTTCAGATTTAATGCTCCTCAGCTTCCCCTGATACTCCGGCCCGGCGGCCATTATTTCTCTTGTCCGTTTTGCAATGCCCTCTCCGGAGGCATAATATTCAAAGCAGCCACAGTTGCTATATTTTTTTTGAAAAGGTTTTTGTAATGCCATCCACCCCACTGCGCCTCCAATGTCATGTGAGCCCCGCAGGATATGTCCATCTGTTAAAACACCTGCACCAATGCCCGTTCCAACAGAGAGGAATATCGCATCCTGACATGTCCTGGCATTACCTTGCCATTGTTCACCCAGAATACAACATGCACGGTCACTATCGATATTCACCGGAATATTTCCAGCCACCTGTTTTATTTCCTTCAGCAATGGATAATCTTCCCAACCTGGAATATTCGGTGCCCATACCGTTCCCGTTTTTCTGCGGCTGATACCGGGCACCGACACTCCGATCGACTGAAGTGCAGCACCTTCGGATTCAATGTATTTTTTTATCTGCCTGGATATAAGTTCTCCAACCTGATTACCCGTTCTTTTTTCTGAGTATGTTACCCCTTTTGACAAGAGCTCCCCCGAACCCGAAAAAAGTCCTGCTGCCAGTTTGGTTCCCCCCAAGTCTATTCCTAAAATCGACATTGTGTTCAATTCTTTATTCCAACAACTTATCGACCCGCACAAAGACATACCCCTTGGTTTTTAATTCATTCAATAACCTGTCCAGTTTATTGTAGAATTTATCAGTCCTTCTGGGATCCGCGCCAATATGGATAAGTAGAACAAAACCATTTAATCCATGGGGACTTTCTGATTCATAATTCATGATTGACTTATAAATTTCGTTTGAAGACCTATACTTTTCACTCATTTCCGGAAAGGTATAGTCAGCCGTAGACAAGGTGCCCTGCGTGTAGTTGATCAATTGTAATCCGGATTCCTTTGTCCATTGCGCAATGGCTGAATTATACCACTCATAAGGTGGAAGAAAATAGGGTGCATCCTGTTTTTCTATCCCAAATGGGCGCATCTTTTGATAATTGTTTTGAAGATCAAGTTTGAATTCGGCTTCGGTTACCAGCAAGCTATCCCGTTTTGTCCAGTCTGCATAGAGAAGGTGCTTATCCGAATGGGCACCCAAATAATGACCATCCAACTTGAACCCGGCGATCATCGGTTTGAATTCGGAATTTGAATAGAAATTGCCGGTCAGGAAAAAGCCGGCCTTTACTTTATTTTCTTCCAATATCTTTCTGATGATCTCTCCCCCATCTGCATATTGATCTCCGGTAAACACCAGAGCGATTTCCTTCCTGAAAACATTCCCCCTTACGATGGCTCCTTCTGAATCCGTTTCATTTTTCTTTGTTGCACCTTCTCCCGACTCATTTTCCCTTTCTGCCAATAAATAGATCAACGGCGCTGTTCCATCCATGGTGGGTTCATTCGTACTATAATCTCCCGAATCGTCATGATAGACAGCCAGTTTCGATTGAAACTCGGCATATTCATCGGCTTCATGAAGCTCAATGCCCAGCAAGCTTTTGTAGATATCACCATACACGGGGCCATCTACCAATCCGCCATCCAACGGATATTGATAAAGTGCTGTAAATGAAGAATGCGGATCAACCGGTGTATCTCCCTGGGCGGGTAGCCCAAAAACCATACTTGTGCCCCAGGGATTGCAGCCAAAAAGCCAATCAAAGCATGCTTGCTCAAGTTGTGAATAGGTTTTATCACCGCTCAGTTTTCTGTACAGGTAACATTGGATCGCGAAAGAAGTGGTTAAGTTATTTGAACACCAGATGAAGGGTATGCCGCGATAAAACGCATTGCCTTTTGCTCTTTGCCATATCCGCTCAATCCCTTCTTTATAATAACCCACCAACCTGGCTTTTGCTTCAGGGTTGCTTTTTTCGGCTAATTCATAATGCCCAAAATTATGGAAAGGATACCATTGATAATGTCTTGCCGTATCAGCGCCCATCCACGGTGTTACTTTTTCCTCGGTACTGTAATGTAATCCCTGGTCAAAATAGGAAGGTTCATGGGTCAGTTGGTAAATGGCTGCTGCACCCAATTCCATGTCGTCTACCCAGTTATCCTCTTCATAAAAATAACGCGCTTTGTTGGGAGCCGTTTGGGCTACTCCTGGTTTGGCAAGTCCGAAACGATAGGCAGAAATGGATTTGTTCCGAAGGATTAGCGCGAAGGCAGGATCACTTTTATTAAGCACTTGTGAACCCAGGGCAAAGGCACTGGCAAATTTTCCCGCAATGGATGCCGTACCGGTTGTTCTGTTTTTATATTTTCCCAATCCCTGAATTTGACCGGAAGCAAAATAGACGGGTCTGCCTTTCCCTTTTCCATATCCATAGTCGGCAGAATCCCTGTTCGGCAATCGAAATCCCACGTGATCGCGATCGTCTGCTATTTGATCAAACATCCAGCCTTCCCGCGGATGCATTTTCACAAGCCACTGTAGGCCCCAGGTTGCTTCGTCTAAAACATCGGGGGTTCCATTATTTCCATCAAGGCCATTGGACAAATAATGATCCGTAAACACCTCTGGAAAATCGCGGTAAGCTGCCAGTAGGCTGTAGGTCGCGTTTGCCGAAGTGGCTGCATATTGTAAATAGTCCGTTGCATCGTGCCATCCACCGGATACATCAATGAAAGTTTTGTCGGGCATGGGCCCGTAAATAGTGAAACCATCTTTTGTATGACAAGAGTCTTTTAAGAAGGGATTGTATCCGCTTCTTTGCTGACGCATGTAGCGCAAAGTAAAATCTGCCGTGCCACGATAAACGTCAGGAGATATACGGAATATTGCCGATCGGACTTCCCCCATTTGTAAGTAATAAGTTCCGCTGGTTTTGAATTCTGTAAAATCCAGTCTAAACGAACTGACGAATGGGCCATAGGCCCCAAAATTTTTGCCGATCTCTTTTCTTAATACCAGACTGGATGTTTTTACATCAACCAACTGAAATTCATTTACGGTGCCAGGAGCTGTTTTCTTCGACGCCAGAACCGCTACTTTTATTGCTTCGGGAGTATAGCCTAACTGATTGATTCTGATCCAGGTATCAACTTTTCCCTGACCATGCAATGAGGTGACCATCAACCATTGAAGAAGAAACATCGAACCTTGTCTGAATCTCATATTCAAATAATGAGTGCGTTATTTTGCGGTTACAATTCTTAAAAGTATAAATTACGCATAATAATGCAAGTGATATCTAATAAATAAATTGGAGTCCTAAATATGTTACAGGAAGAGCGTCACCAATTCATACAGCAGCAGATCCATCTTCACAATAAGGTACTGGCCTCCGATTTGTGCCGCTTGCTTCATGTTTCGCTTGACACGGTACGGCGTGACCTCAATGAATTAGAAAAAAGAGGCAAGATTGTTAAGGTTCATGGAGGAGCAATATCCACCTCCTTCCACCACCCTTTTCAACAGCCAGAAGTTTACGGCAGGGAGGAGAAAAAAACAATTGCAAAAAAGGCCCTGTCATGGATTAAAGACGGAATGGTTCTACTTGCCGGAGGCGGCACGGTCATGTTGGAGTTGGCTAGGATAATTCCCGAAAAGCTGAAAGGCACTCTGTTTACGGTAAGTCCGCTTGTAGCACTTGAGGTGGCGCAGCGTTCTACGGTTGATGTTATTCTATTGGGTGGTCAGGTGTCACCGAATTCCTACATCTGCACCGGTTCCACTGTAGTGAGTCAGCTTTCAGAATTGCGTGTCGATTTGTGCCTGCTGGGAACAAACGGGTTGTCGATAAAAGAAGGAATCACAGATCACGACTGGGAGGTTGTTCAGGTAAAAAAAGCAATGATTAGATCGGCTGAAAAAACGGCTGTGTTAAGCATTGCTGAAAAGCTGGGCACGGTTCAAAAGATTCAAGTCTGCGACCTAAGGAAAGTCGATTGCCTGCTAACCGAACTTGATCCCGGTGAGGAAAGGTTGTCGGACTATTCGGCAATCTTTAAAATTTTATAATTTTTAAAACCCAATCGGCTCCGCTAACTAAAAATGGAGCTTGCGATTTCCGGAGAAACCCTGACCGTCTACCATACCGAAGTCTCCAATTCTCAACTCGCTTCCCGATATCTATCGGGATCAAAAATCGGTCATCGCAGAATAATTTGATTTTTCCTCTGCCCACAGGCTCCATTCACCAAGCGCTGTTCGTTTGCAATTAAAATAATATCTTTGCCCCCTTATTTTAAAAAGCCATGATTTCAGTAGACGCGGTCAGTGTTGAGTTTAGCGGTTCCGTCCTCTTTAGCAATATTACTTTCAACATCAATGAAAATGACCGGATTGCCCTGATGGGAAAAAATGGGGCTGGCAAATCAACCTTACTGAAAATTATTGCAAGCGTAAGCAAACCCACCCGCGGAAAAGTATCGGCACCCAATGATGCAGTGATCGCCTATTTGCCGCAACATCTGTTTACCAAGGATGACTGCACCGTGTTTCAGGAAGCTTCGAAGGCTTTTGGCAAGATTCTGGACATGAAGAAACGCATGGATGAATTCAATCACCAGTTGGAAACCCGTACCGATTATGAGTCGGAGGCATATTCGAAAATCATTGAGCAGGTATCGGAGTTAAGCGAAAAATACTATTCCATTGAAGAAATCAATTTTGATGCGGAGATTGAAAAAGCATTGATGGGATTAGGATTTCTTCGCTCTGATTTTACGCGTCCTACTCATGAATTTAGCGGTGGCTGGCGAATGCGGATTGAACTGGCAAAGATCCTACTGCAAAAGCCGGACCTGATTTTGCTCGATGAGCCCACCAACCACATGGATATTGAATCCATCCAATGGCTGGAAGATTTTCTGGTCAACAATGCCAAGGCGGTGATCGTCATTAGTCACGACAAGATGTTTGTCGACCATATAACCAACCGGACCATCGAAGTGACGATGGGACGGATCTATGATTATAAAACCACCTACACCCATTATTTACAACTCCGAAAGGAACGCCGGGAACAGCAGCAAAAGCAATTTGATGACCAGGCTAAACAGATTTCCGATATACAGGAATTTATTGATCGATTTAAAGGGACCTACTCGAAAACCCTGCAAGTCCAATCGCGCGTGAAAATGCTCGAAAAGATTGAGATTATTGAAGTTGATGAAGTCGATTCCTCAGCGCTGAATCTCAAATTTCCGCCTGCACCACGCTCAGGAAACTATCCGGTGATTGTGGAAGGGCTTACTAAAAAATATGGTAACCACACGGTTTTCCGGGATGCCTCCCTTACCATCTCTCGCGGAGAAAAAATTGCCTTCGTTGGTAAAAATGGAGAGGGGAAATCAACGCTCATCAAAGCGATCATGGGTGAAATTAATTTTGAAGGCAAACTGCAACTGGGTCATGGTTCGATGATAGGGTATTTTGCACAAAACCAGGCTTCATTAATGGACGAAGACCTCACGGTTTTTCAAACCATCGACCAGATTGCGGTGGGCGACATTCGCTCCAAAATAAAAGACTTGCTGGGGGCCTTTATGTTTGGCGGCGAGGAGATCGATAAAAAAGTAAAAATTCTTTCTGGCGGAGAAAGAACACGCCTGGCCATGCTCAAACTGTTGCTTCAGCCTGTCAATCTGCTGATCCTTGATGAACCCACAAACCACCTGGATATCAAGACAAAGGAAATTTTAAAAGATGCGTTACAGGCTTTTGACGGCACTCTTATTTTAGTTTCCCACGACCGGGATTTTCTAGACAGTCTTGCCACCAAAGTATTTGAATTTGGCAATGAGCGTATCAAGGAACATTTTGAAGACATCAATGGCTTTCTCCGAAATAAAAAATTGGAAAACCTGAAAGAGATTGAACGGACTATTGTGGCAAAATGAGAAGCAAATGAAAATTTGGCGGATATCAAAGCAGGTCCATAACCTTTACCATTCCGAGCTTTATTTCATCTATTTCCCGCGCTGACAATAAGCCCAGACGCCTTATAAATCTCTCTTTTGAAATGGATTTTATCTGAAAACAATCAGCAACGCTTTCCTTTGAAAGGCCGTTGATATGTGTAGGGCTTATAGGAACATGCCACTCACGAACGGAGCGAACTGTGTCCGTTATGGGCACAACAATTTTTAATTGAAGGGCGCCCATACTATCATGATTTACTATGATCGCAGGTCTTATTTTATCTATTTCCTGGCCAATCTTTGGAGAGAAGTCAACCGACCAGACCTCAGCGTGCCTCATTCTTGAATAATGTCGATGTCCACATCTGAGAAATGATTATTCCTGGCATAATAAGCCATTGTCTTGGGGTCGTTTGCCTGCGACTCAATCCTCTTGTACAAGGCAGTCTTATTTTTTCTTAATTTTTCTACGTTTCTCTGGAAACTTGTTTGATGAACTGTTGCTGATCGAATCAATATGCCATCCTCAGTTTCTTCAATTGACACCTTGTCAAGTCCGTATTTTTTTATCATTTCCGATGGTAGAATAACGGCCTTGCTATTTCCCACTGATGTTAAACCCTTAATCAAAAAGGCCGACTGCATAAATTCCAGCCATTCAAGAGATAAATTATGTAACTTTTTGCCATCGAACCTTCAGATTTTACTCCATTGCTATGCAAATAACCCTCCATTTTCTCCGCCGTTCCGCCCAAATGTTTCCCATCCTGCTCCTCCTGTCAGGCTGTGAGAATAAACACACTTCTAAACCTGGCCCGGAAGATGCACTCGCAACTTTTGAACTCGAACCTGGATTCAAGATCGAACTCGTTGCCGCAGAACCCCTTATTTCTGACCCGGTGGACATGGAGATAGATGAATATGGACGTTTGTTTGTTGTTGAAATGCACGGTTACCCGCTTGACAAGTCCGGCACGGGTGTCATAAAGCTCATCAGCGATACCAATGGAGATGGCAGAATGGATAAGAGCGTTGTTTTTGCGAAAGGGCTTGTACTGCCCAATAGCATTATGCGTTGGAAGAAGGGCCTTCTCGTTACCGATGCACCGAATGTACTCTACTTCGAAGATACAAATGGCGACGGCCAGGCTGACGTGCGGGATACTGTACTCACTGGCTTTGCATTGTCGAATCCCCAGCACAATCTTAACAGCCCTTTGTTGGGAATCGACAATTGGATTTACCTCGCTCATGAGGGCGCCGTAGCGACACAGACATATGAAAAAGAATTTGGCGATCCCGGCCATGACATCTATTTTCCAACCCAGCCCAAAGCTCCTCGCCTGAGCGTGAATGCGGATGGTCGGTCCGTTCGTTTTCGTCCCGATCATCACGAACTCGAATTGTCATCCAGCAACACCCAGTTCGGCCATACTTTTGATGCGTGGGGGCATCGCTTTCTTGTGCACAATGCCGACCACGTCATTGAGGAAGTTATCGCCCAAACCTACCTCAAACGCAATCCGGATTTGCTTATTTCTGACGCGAGTCAATCCCTTTCGGATCATGGTGATGCAGCCGAAGTGTTTCCCATTACCCAAAATCCGCAACATCAAATTCTGACCGATGTGGGTGTAATAACTTCGGCCTGTGGAATCACTGCCTATACCGGCGGCGCATTTAAGCCACCCTACGATGACCATATCACTTTTGTTGCCGAACCCGTTAGCAACCTGGTTCACGTTGACATACTGAAAGATGACGGAGCCAGTTTCAAAGCAAGCCGGGTCCTTGAACATAAAGAATTTTTGGCGTCCAGGGATTATAAATTCCGACCAGTAAATATGTATATCGGCCCCGATGGTGCACTTTATGTGGTGGATTACTATCGTCAGATTATCGAGCATCCGGAGTGGATGAGCGATGATGTCGTTAAGTCCGGTGAGCTGTATAACGATTCCGATAAGGGCCGGATTTACAGGATAAGTTCAACTGATGCAAAGCCGGCGGAGTGGACAAAGGGACTCACGCTGGGTGATGCCAGTATTGACCAATTGATAGAAAAATTGGCCAGCCCAAATAGTTGGTGGCGTCTAAATGCTCAACGCCTTTTGATAGACAAGAACAATAAGGAAGCCGTACCCGGTCTGATTCAAATGACAAAGAATACTTCACCCATGGGCCGACTTCATGGGCTATGGACTTTGGAAGGAATGCAAGAACTCAAACCAGAGATTATCCAGGAAGCGCTAAAAGATCGCATGGCTGGAATTCGTGAAAACGCAATCAAACTTGCCGAACTTCACTTGTCCAGGTCCCCTGATTTAGCTAAACTACTGTTGTCCATGCACTCCGATTCAGACGCAAAAGTCAGGTTTCAATTGCTTTGTACTTTGGGATTTATCAACACACCGGAATCGGATCAAATCCGAAATCAGATTTTGTTCAAAGACATTCGTGACCCGTGGGTTCGGGTTGCGGCCTTAGCTGCAACTTCACAGCCCTTACCGTTGCTAAAAGAAGTATTGGAAAAATATCAGCAGGATGCTCCAGCCTATGCATCATTGCTCGAACAGCTGACCAGGATGATTGGTGTTCGGGGCGACCCAAAAGAGATACGAGGTCTAATCCAAAAAGCCACAGATTTAAAAACCGGTAACCAAGTAGCATGGCCTGCAGCCATTTTAGAAGGTTTATCCGATGCGATGAATTCAAGGAAATCAAAAACAACAGGTTTTGAATCGGAACAAAATTTGCTGATTAAAACATTTTTTGAGCATCCTTCAAGTCAAGTGCGAAGAGCCTCATTGCGGTTGTTAAAGGTAATGGGCATAGAGAATGAATTAATAGCAAAAGCGGCTATTACAAAAGCGGTGTCCATCGCCGACGATGTGCATCAGACCGAGGGCATAAGAGCTGAAGCCATCGATTTTATCTCGCTTCGCAACCCATCTCCATATTCTTCCTTTCTGATGAAATTATTTGTTCCAACCAAAGAATTATCAATACAGCTTGCCGCCTTGCGTACGCTCAGTGCGATACCCGACACAACCATCTGTCATTATATTGTAGCGCAATGGCCAGTACTGACGCCTGAAATCCGGGATGCAGGGGTGAGCACTTTTTTGGTAAACGATTCGAGAATTACCCTGTTATTAAATGCGCTGGCATCAGGCAAAATACAACCTGCCAACATTGCCTGGCCAAGACAAGTCCGGCTTATGGCTCAACGCAATGAGCCGTTGCGCGCCCGCGCCCGCGCAATCTTCACAAAAAACAATGACCAGGAAGTAAACAAGTCTTATCAGCAGGCACTCAAACTCACCGGCAATGCAGTAGAGGGAAAAGCAGTCTTCCAAAAAAATTGTGCTATCTGTCATCAGATCAGGGGTGCGATGGGTGTTCCGCTCGGCCCTGATCTGGGCACCATCCACAATTGGTCTACCGATGCCATCATGTCAAATATCCTTGCACCCAACCAATCTATCTCCAGCGGTTTTGATCTTTGGTCCGTAGAGTTGAAAACCGGTGAAACTATACAGGGAATAATCGCAACCGAAACGCCGGTCGCCATAACCCTCCGAAATGCTGGCAGTGTTGAGAAGACAATCAGCCGAAGCGACATCAAGTCGCTCAAAGCCCTTAACATGTCGGCCATGACCAATGGTCTGGATAAGCAAATCAACCAGCAAGAGATGGCGGATTTGCTGGCTTTTTTAAAATCAAACAAATAGAACAGTCACATCAAAATTCAGCACCTAGAAAATAGCACTCCATTAAAAAATAACACAATGTCAAAATCAAACCTTTTACATCAGGTTATACTACTGGCCTGCGCACTGATTTCAAACACTTATTCTTTTGGGCAACGTCCTGTTGCATCTGTAGTTTGGCCTGCCGGAAAACGGATTGCTGTCAGTCTCACCTTTGATGATGCCCGATTGAGTCAGACCGATGCAGGCACTGCATTACTCGACCAGTATGGTGTCAAAGCCACTTTCTTTGTGGTGCCGGCTGGCGTAAAACAAAGACTTCCAGGATGGAAAAAAGCGAGGGCGAATGGACATGAGATTGGAAATCATTCCTATTTGCATCCCTGTTCGGGTAATTTCACCTGGCTAAATAAATCACTTGCCCTCGAAGACTACACGCTTGAAAAAATGAAAATGGAATTGATCCAGGCGAATGATAGTATTGAGAAAATGCTGGGAATCCGGCCCGAAGTATTTGCCTATCCCTGTGGGGAGAAATTCGTCGGGCGTGGTGTCAATACCAGGAGCTATGTACCGTTGGTTGCAGCGTTGTTTCTGCTGGGACGAGGATGGCTTGATGAAGCACCCAATGATCCGGCATTTTGTGATTTTGCACAACTTATGGGGATAGAAATGGATGGGAAGAACTTTGATCAGATCCTGCCCATCCTCCAAAAAGCGAATGAGACAGGTCAGTGGGTAGTGCTGGGGGGTCATGAAATGGGTGAGTCCGGTGCCCAGACCACGCGGCTTTCCATGCTCAAGAATCTAATTGAGTACGCTCAAAATCCGGCCAACGGAATATGGCTTGCACCGGCCGGTACGGTGGCAAAATATTTACGGGAGCAGAGAAAATAAAAGAGAGAGTTCGTCCGCACTAAAGCCTGGCTCCTGCAGCGGCATCAAGCAGAATTTCGCAATTGGGATGCAGTTGCACTACCGATGCCGGAATGTCCGTTGTCACCGGGCCGCGGATAGCTTTTTCAATGATCTCTGCCTTGTGGGCTCCCTTGGCAATCAAGATCAATTTTCGAGTATGCATGATATTTTTAATGCCGCGGGTTAGACCACCCAACTTTGTTTCAGCGGACACCTGTGTCTCCCTGCGCACGCGCGCTTCAAAATCAGGATCCATGGGAGAAACCCAAGTCTCGCTTTCAAAGGGTGTACCAGGTTGATTGATACCAATGTGTCCATTACCACCGATGCCCAACATCTGAAGGTCCGCCCCTCCTCTTTCAGCCAAACGTTTTTCGAAAAGTATACACTCCGATGCAAAATCATTGGACATCGTTGGAGGCATAATAAAATTGTCAGCCGAAATGCCCAACGGTCCGGCAATCTGATTTAGTATCATCGTATAACAACTGCCCGCATATTCTCTGGGAAGATTGGTCAGTTCGTCAACATTAAATAATGTGATCTTCGAAACGTCAAATGGATACTGAGCATATATCCTGGAAACAATCGCATGCATGTCAATCGTAGTCTGCCCCGTTGAGAGACCAATGACCGCATTTGGTTTCTCCAGCATTTGAGCGATAATCCGCCACGCCGCGGTATAGTTAAACTCCTGCTCGTTTTTTGCAATGGTTATCTTCATGACAATTCAATATATAATTCCAAACTCAAGTTCTAATCTTCAAAGTTGCAAGTTTATCCCTGACAAACCATGCATTACCTACAAGTCTTTTAGTGTCCCGGTAAAAAAAGTATCCAGCGCCACCGCTGCATCAGACTCATCCTCTCCGTCTATAATCACGGTAATAGTCTCTCCTCCCTTCGCCGACATGGAAAGAATGTTGAGCATGCTGTTGAGCCTGATCAAATTATTATCCTTCTTTAAGCTTACAACCGATTTAAATTTTCTGACCAGTCGTATTAGAACAGTGGCTGGTCGTGCATGCATGCCTTCTGCCGCCATGATTATATAGTCTCTTGAAATCATTTGTTCACACCCTCCAAATATGTTTTGATGTCCTGTGAACTTTCCATATCCATCACATTTTTCAATACGGCGTCACTGTCGGTCAGGGTGTGGTTAATCATTATACTTTTAATATACGGAATTGAAACAGCGCTCATCGAAAATTCCTTTAGCCCCATTCCGATCAGCAACAAGGTAGCCATAGGGTCTGAGGCCAATTCTCCACACAAGGCAACATGAATTCCGTTTTTGTGAGCTTGAATAATTACATTATGGATGAGTCTGAGTACACCGGGATTAAAGGGATCATACATGTCCTTAATTTTTTCATTCATGCGATCCACGGCAAGGGTGTACTGGCAAAGGTCATTGGTTCCAATGCTAAAGAAATCAACCTCTTTGGCCAGGATATCGGCTGTGACGGCAGCCGAGGGTATCTCGATCATAATACCGACTTCAATATTTTTATCAAAATTGATTTGGTCACGCTCCAATTCCGCCCTGGCCTCTGCCAAAACAGCCTTGGCCGATCTGATCTCCTGAACATTGCAGATCATCGGAAACATGATTTTGAAATTACCAAAAGCGCTCGCCCGCAATATTGCCTTGAGCTGCGTTATGAAAATATCCTTCCGGTCAAGGCAAATCCGGATTGCGCGATATCCGAGAAATGGGTTCTGCTCGGGTGGCAAGTTAAAATAGGGTAAGTGTTTATCGCCACCGATATCAATTGTTCTGATGGTGACCGGTACATTCCTGGATTTAAGCGCTACCTCCTTATAAAAGTCAAATTGCTCTTCTTCGGTGGGAAAGGAATCGCGGTTCATGAAAAGCAATTCCGTGCGTAAAAGTCCAACCCCTTCTCCGCCATTTTCAAATACCTGTTCCAGCTCTTCCGCGTTGCCTATGTTGGCCAGCAATTTGAGCGCCTTTCCGTCGGACGTAGAGGTGGGAACCGACTTAAGAGATTTAAGCAAGTTTGATTTTGCAAGAAATGCTTGTTGCTTTATTTTGAATTGACGGATCGTCTCCTCATCAGGATTAATCTCAACCACTCCGGTAAAACCATCCACAATAACGATGTCGTTATTGTTAATGATCTTCAGTCCCTCACCGCAACCTACCACAGCGGGGATGCCCCTCGACTTGGCGATGATGGCAGCATGCGAAGTTTTCCCACCCACTTGCGTGGCAAACCCGATCACGTGGGTAATATCCATTGTCACAGTGTCGGATGGTGCGATGTCTTCAGCAATAATAATGGTGTTTACTTCAAATATTTGTGCTGCCTGAAATGATCCATTCAAATTTTTTAAGATCCGATTACCAATATCCTGGATGTCAGCCGACCGTGCGCTCATGTATTTATCTTTCATGTTCCTGAAAACCTGAACTACATCACGGATCACTTCCAGCACGGCATCACTGACGTTCTTCTTTTCAGTTTGGATTTTACTGACAACATCTAATCGAATCTGCGGATCGGTCAGAAATTCAATTTGCGTCTCCAATATATCAACTCCATCCACGTCATGTGTTGACTCCAATTTGATTTTAACGTCCTCTATTTCATCTACCGATGCTTTCACGGCCCCGTCAAATTTCGCAATGTCATCGTTGATCTCTTTTTCATTTTTCAACAAAATGCCTGTCGCCGCCGTTTCATCTTTTTGGATGACGTGCGCTCTACCGATGGAAATACCGGGGGAAGCCCCAATTCCTTTCATTTCCAAATTGATTTTAGGTGACCCCATATTCATCTGGGTTATGCAAACAGGTGTAACATACTACCCAGAAATCCCAGGGCCAGTAAGCCCAGCAGTAAAAAAGTGGTTTTGACATTCTTCTTTACAAAATAGTAAACCAGGAAGGTGAGTGCTAGCGGGATAATGTTGGGAACCAACTGATCCAATATTCCTTGCACGGCCACGCCCGAATCCGACGGTCCGATGGTCAATGGCGTTTTAATCGACATCAGTGTCGCCGTCATGGCTCCCACCACCATCAACCCGAGGATAGAAGCCCCGGAGGTAAGCTTATCCATGACATGGTTGTCTGAAAGCCTTTGCAGGAATTGGGTCCCGGCTCGATATCCGATAAAAGTCAAATTATAGCGCAGTAACAGGTGTGGCACATTAAATATGAGTATAAAAAGTATGGGTCCCAAAACACTACCCTTCAAGGCAAGCGAGGTGCCAACACCCGCGGCAATCACCTTGATGGTTCCCCAAAAGAGCGAATCAAAGACACCCGCCAAAGGCCCCATGAGACCGAGTTTTACGGCGTTGATGGATTCCTCATCAAAATCTCTTGACTGGCTATTCTTTTCTTCCATCGCTGCGGCAATTCCGATAATTAAGGTAGCGCCATGGGGAGCGGTATTGAAAAATTGTAAATGCCTTTTGAGGGCGCGCGACATGGATTCCTTCGTGGTATATAATTTCTTTAACACCGGTATCATCGAAAACGCAAAGCCCGTATTCTGCCAGGTTTCAAAATTGAAATTTGCCTCCAGGGCAAAAGATCTGAAAAAAAGGCTTCGCAAATCTCCCTTTGTGAGTTTCGCTGAAGTGCTTTCGGATGCATCCGGAACATCTATTTCTTTGGCGCCCGATTCATCATTGCTATCATTGCGCATTGCGCTGGTAATAATCAATGCCAGAACGACCCCCAGTGCACCAATCGCAATGATGGGCAGTTTCAAATAACTCACCAGAAGAAATCCAAGAAAAAAGTAAGGCGCTACTTTTTTGTTAAACATGAGATTCATCAATAAGGCAAACCCTAATGCCGGCAGCATATTACCGGCCACCTGTAAACCCGAATGAACCCAGGGTGGAATGATTTCAACAAACGATTTGATTACGTCGGCTCCCAGTTGAAGTGCCAGGATAGTTATGAATCCCATGAGCAATGGCTTTAACAGACCCGAAGTAATATGCAGCCATTGCACCTTTCGATAATTCCCTTCTTCGGCATATTGATTAAATTTCTTATTGAATATAGGTCGGAAAACAAACAGTCCGCTGAGCACCATTTCAGCCAGTATCGAAATAGGTATGGCGAGGGCGAGCGCGATGGCCGCTCCTTTTCCGGACATAATAGCAAAGGCAGTACCCAGAACGCCACCCGTGATCACATCGGGTGGAATAGCCGCACCTACCTTAATATTTCCCATGAATATCAATTCCAATGTGGCTCCAATAATAATGCCCTGGGTAATGTCACCCAGCACCAACCCTACCAAAGGCCCCAGTACCAGCGGCCTGCTCAATAAGGAAGTCCCCAGAAAATCTTCCGAGTGGCCAAACATGGCAATCAATCCAATCCAGATAAATGATGTGGTCACGAAAATGGCTGTCTTGTTAATTTCTGGAATTTTCCTGGTATAAGTAAAAAAGGTTAACGGCTTAGTAGCGAAGAAAGTTAAATCAGGCTTTCGACCTCTTGTTTTTTATCGGTGGGAACCTGACGAATTTCAAGTTCTATTTCTTTTTTTAATAGTTCCCGGATGATGACCACGTCCGCGTCGGTCACGGCGATGGCTTTTGAAATAAGTCTTGAACCCTCCTTTCCGCGAATGCCTCCGAAGTTGATGGACTTGATTTCACTGATTTCATTAGAAAGTATTTGAGCATCCCCCACGCTGTTTACCAACACCAATATTTTAAGGTTCTTGTTTTTCTCTTCCAGGAGAAAAGAAATCGATTCGGCAAGGGACTTTATCAACAGTCGGGCACTGGCGGGTTTGGCCAATCCCATCGCCATTTTTAAAAA
>JAYVXP010000156.1:0-4882 GCA_043785125.1 Bacteroidia bacterium | reverse complement strand
TCTTGACATTGGTAATGGTAAAGGTAGGTTGCGCATACGCAAGGGTACCACCTAACAGGAGCGAACAGGCAATCAAAAGTCTTTTTAAGGCTCTTGTCATATTACTTGACCGCTACTTTAATGTGCTTAGGACAGAATTCTCCTTCTTTTGCTTCTGTTATCACCAGCTCATATGCGCCAGGGGAAAGATTCTTTATTTCTTCGACCGGAAGATCCAACCGATTGTCTTCTTTTTTGGGGGCGACCAGGAAAATCCTGAAATGACCCGGATTTCCATCAATGGTGATCGTCACCGCGCCATCATTCTGATTGGTTGTGTTCTTAACCTCTGCCGAGGCCTTTATTTCTTTGCAGGGATGTTGGGCCAACGCCAAATGTTCTGCAGACAGAATTAGCAAAAAAGTGATTACTAAGAAGTTCAGTAATTTCATCTAAAGGGAATATTCAAAACTTAACCTAAACATAGATAACCTTCAAAAATTTATTGTAACCCCATGAATCATGTAAAAATGGGGTTAATGCAAAAAATAACCTATCCGATAAATGACTTTACCCCATTCAGGTAATATTTAGCTTAAAAAATGTCCTTTTTAGAACCTCCTTTTGAGGATTTCACTCATAATAAAGGCTTTTTTGAACCCCGATGGGTTCCTTATTTCTTTGGCAAACTCAGCCGCTGGACTTAATCGCTCCTCTTGCTGATATCCTTTAAACTGCCCAAACCGCACAATCGTGTCCTGCAATTTCATTGTCTCTTCCAGCGATGGCCTGTAAAAGGCTTCCTGTTTTGCCTTCTCATAAATATCATTGGTCCTTTCTGGCTCCTGATAGTAGTAATCCTTCCCTTCCAGCCTTTTTGTTTCGTCCTCTATATTATCATCATAGTTTACCCGTTCATAGGTCTTGATCGGGACTGGTTTTGGTAAAGGGTTTTTGGATGCCTCAATTTCACGAAGCAGCTCCTCAAAGGTCATCGGTTTAGAACTATCCACCTCGCCAGCTTGAGGATGCCGGGGCATTTCGGAGGACCCTATGTCTGTGGGCTGCTTTTTTTTCCGCATCCGTGCAATGAGCGTGATCACAATGACGATCAACCAAATCCAAAACTGAATATTATTCATTCTATACCAAAGATACCGAAATAATTCAAAAAACACCGTTTCTGGATTTTCTGGACACTGTTTAAAAATGTGGATGATTTGGGAATAGCATATTTTCCAAATGCCAATCCTAAGGTTATCTTTGCCGACCTAAATCAGGAGTCAACCGGCAATTTGACAGTAGGCAATCCCAGGATTGAATATACCGTCCGTTGCTGAAGGGGTAACTGAAATAGAAAACCACTAATCAGGAACGAATTCATGCAGTTATCCAAGCTGGAGATCAAAGGCTTCAAGAGTTTTGCCGACAAAGTAATCATCAATTTTGACGAAGGAATTACGGGCATAGTTGGCCCCAACGGTTGCGGAAAATCCAACGTAGTCGATGCGATTCGCTGGGTATTGGGAGAGCAAAAGACCAGCGCTCTGCGATCGGAAAAGATGGAAAACATCATCTTTAACGGCACCAATCAGCGTTCGCCGCTACAGATGGCCGAGGTTTCGCTTACCATAAACAATACGAAGAACATTCTCCCTACCGAATATTCACAGATCACCATCACCCGCAGGCTGTACCGCTCCGGCGACAGTGAATACTTACTCAATGGCGTCGCCTGTCGGTTAAAAGACATTACCAATCTTTTTCTTGACACCGGGGTGGCTTCCAACAGTTATGCCATCATCGAACTTGGAATGGTCGATGACTTGCTCAACGACCGCGACAATTCACGCCGTATGCTTTTTGAAGAAGCCGCGGGAATTTCGAAATTCAAAAAGCGCAAAAAGGAAACGCTGAAGAAGCTGGAGGATACCGATACAGACCTCGAGCGTGTTGAGGATTTACTTTTCGAAATTGAGAAAAACATGAAGAGCCTTGAAAAACAGGCCAAGCAAACAGAGACCTATTATAAGATCAAAGAAGATTATAAGGAGAAGAGCATTCAGCTTGCCAAAGTGGTGGTCAACAAGCAAACTGAAAAATCCGGGGTGATCACGCGGCAAGTTGATTTTGAAAATGACCGAAAGGTTAAGATGGCGACCGAAATAGCGGAAAACGAGTCACTGATAGAAAAATCCAAAGCTGAACTGCTAATTAAAGAAAGGACCCTATCCACCCGTCAAAAAGCAATCAACGAATACGTAGGCAATATCCGACATCACGAAAGTGAGAAGCAAATCAAGAATGAGCGCCTGCGCTTTCTCAATGACCGGGTCAGCAACCTTAAAGACCAGGTTGACCAGGATAAAAAGAGTAACGAGCGTGCGCGATTCAGTATTCAAAGCCTGGATACCGAAAGGGGATCTGCTGAAACAATATTGAAAGACATTGAAGCAAAAGTAGATGTACTCAAGGCCGAATACGAAAGTCAGAAGGCCGCAACGTACACGCTTCAGGGTGAGGCCGATGCGCTGCGACAGATTCATCGCACCCGTCAGGAAGAATTTTTTCAGCTGAATAAAGGAGTTGAAATCCGTGAAATTCAGGTAAGCTCATTCAAACAGGAACTCGAGCGTACCACATCCGATACCCATCAGCAAAGTGCAAGCCTTGTTGAGTTTGAGAAAAAGCTAGTCGTACTACAGGAAGAAACAGCCCACAAGACTGCGCACTTAGACAAGCTGAAACAC
Organism: Bacteroidia bacterium; assembly: GCA_043785125.1. GTDB lineage: Bacteria > Bacteroidota > Bacteroidia > Cytophagales > Cyclobacteriaceae > ELB16-189. Next base: position 2,153 of record JAYVXP010000156.1, on the reverse strand, counting down.
GAGGAAAATGAAGTCATTCTTCGCATCGCATCGCTGGAGAAAACCATCGACATGATCCGGGAGGAGATGAACGAAAACAGCCGGAAACTCGATGCTCGTCAAAACGAATACCAGCTTACTAAATCCTTGGTCGAAAACCTGGAAGGGTTTCCGGAAGCCATCAAATTTTTGAAAAAGAACCTGGGCTGGACCAAAAATGCGCCCCTCCTCTCCGACATTCTTTCAACGAGTGAAGAGTATCGCGTTCCAATTGAAAATTACCTGGAGCCGTTTCTCAATTATTATGTCGTAGAGCATGAGGCCGAAGCCTATGAAGCCATCAATATATTAAGCGATGCGGGCAAGGGCAAAGCGAACTTCTTTATTCTGGATGCCTTCGAGAAGTTTCATGCCACACCTATTCAAATGTATCCGGATGCTTTCCCGGCTACGCAAATCATTGAATTCGATCCAAAGTATTCAAAACTGATGGCCCACATTCTGGACAATGTCTATGTATACGAAGGCGATACGAGATCTATTCCGACCGAGGACGACAATACATTTATTACGAAGAGTGGAAAAGTTACCCGCAGAAAATTCAGTCTTTCCGGCGGATCGGTTGGATTGTTTGAAGGTAAAAAAATTGGCCGCGCCAAGAATTTAGAGAAGCTCGACAAAGAGATCAAGGAACTCACCAAGAAAGTAGAAGATATCCGCAACAGTTTGCTCGACCGCCAGCGCGAATTGGAACGGCTTCGCAACAACACATACAAGCATCAGATTGACGAGGCACAAAATTCTGTCAAGCTGGTGAATGACGAATATATTTCCGTGAGCACAAAGCAGGAACAGTTTTCCAGCATGCTCAACAGCGCAGACTTACGCCGGGAAGATATTCTTGAAAAGATTGATGTTTTGCTTAGGGAATTGGATGAAATGAAACCCAAAGCCCAGGTAGCCCAACACGAACTGGAGCAGCAAGAGGAAAAATTAAAATTCATCATACAGGAACTGACAGATCAGAATGAATTGCTGGGCCAAAAATCTTCAGCCTTCAACGAACAGAATATTTTCTTCCATCAGCAGGAAAACCGGGTGAAGAGTGTCGAGCAAGAAACGCGTTTCAAGCAGGAGTCGATGGACCAAAGCAGTCAACGCATTGATGCCAACGTAGAAGAATTAAAAAAGAACGAGGAGGAGATCAAAGTCATCATCGAAACAACCCAAAGCAATGACACCGAACTCATTGCCATGTATGCCGAAAAGGAGGAGATGGAAAAAGGGTTGAGCGAAGCAGAAAAAGAATACTATTCAAGCCGTGGTGAAATTGACCAGTTTGAAAAGGACTTGAGGGAAATTCAACATCAGCGTCAGAACATTGACACATTGTTAATGGAATTGCAAAACCAGGTCAACGACAGCAAATTGCAATTGAATTCCGTAAAGGAAAGGCTTTCTGTAGAGTTTAATATCGATTTGGATTCCGTCATTGGTATTTCTACTCCTGAGGAGGAAGAAACATTGAGCAAGATGGATGATGAAAAACTGCGTGAGCAGGTTATCAAAATCCGTGAGCGGCTGGACAACCTGGGGCCCATCAATCCCATGGCGATGGAAGCCTACACTGAAATCAAGGAACGCAATGATTTTATCATCGCTCAAAAAGAGGATTTATTAAAAGCGAAGGAGTCCCTGTTCAGCACCATCCATGAAATCGAAGAAGTCGCCAGTCAAACCTTTATGGATGCTTTTGGCCGAATCAAAGAACATTTTACACGGGTATTCCGGTCACTCTTTAATGAAGGTGACGAATGCGATCTGAAATTAACCGACCCCTCCAAGCCGCTGGAGTCAGAAATCGACATCATTGCAAAGCCGAAAGGAAAAAGGCCGCTTACGATCAACCAACTTTCCGGTGGTGAAAAAACGTTAACTGCTACAGCCCTGCTTTTCTCGATGTACTTGTTGAAGCCTGCACCCTTCTGTATCTTTGATGAAGTGGATGCCCCGCTCGATGATGCCAACATCGATAAATTTAATGCGATCATCCGCAATTTCAGCAAGGACAGTCAGTTTGTGATTGTAACCCACAACAAGCGAACGATGACCACCACCGATGTGATCTATGGAATCACGATGGTGGAGAAAGGGATCTCGAGGGTCGTACCGGT
>JAYVXP010000155.1:0-4904 GCA_043785125.1 Bacteroidia bacterium | reverse complement strand
GCTCTTTGTTAGCAATAATTAACTCTGCTGCCCGCTTTTCTTTTTCTTCGTTTTGGAAGATAAGTTCTTTGTTGGCAATGGTTAACTCTGTCGCCCTTTTTTCTTTCTCTTTATTTTGAAAGGCAAGTTCTTTGTTGGCGATGGTTAACTCGGAGGCCCGTTTCCCCTTCTCTTCGTTTTGAAAAGCAAGCTCTATGTTAGCAACGGTTAACTCGGCAGCCCGTTTTCCCTTCTCTTCGTTTTGAAAAGCAAGTTCTTTGTTTGCTATGGATAATTCCGCGGCCCGCTTTTCTTTTTCTTCGTTTTGGAAGGCGAGTTCTTTGTTGGCAACAATTAACTCGGCTGCACGCTTTTCTTTCTCTGCATTTTGAAAAGCAAGTTCTTTATTGGCAATCAAGAGCTCGGCAGCCCGATGTTCTTTTTCCTCATTTTGAAAAATAAGTTCTTTATTGGCAATGATTAGCTCTGCCGCCCTCTTTTCTTTCTCATTATTTTGAAAGATAAGTTCCTTGTTGGCGATGATTAATTCGGCCGCGCGCTTTTCTTTCTCTTCATTCTGGAAGGCGAGTTCTTCGTTGGCGATGATTAACTCTGCAGCACGCTTTTCTTTTTCCTCATTTTGAAAGGCGAGTTCTTTGCTGGCATCGATTAGCTCCGCTGCCCGCTTTTCTTTCTCTTTGTTTTGGGAATCATTTTCTGTTTCCGTTTTAGAAATGATTAGCCCATTCGATTTTTTTCCGCCATCCATATCCTTTCTCGAATTGCTTGGTTTCTTCGAAATTGGGTCGCCAACGTGCTTCATGGTAGAATTTTAAATAAAATCCAGCTCACGCGTGAGCGCTAGTCATGCCGTGGCCGAAAGGAAGTGTAGTCGGACACCAAAATTGGGCTGTAATTGATAGATTAGCTGAAAAAAATATGCCACGCTGCGGGGTCACTGAATGATGGTATTGTAATTGGTAATTCGATAGTTGGGGAATTAGTTCCACACATGCACAACGCCTACTTCTATTCGGATGCAGTTCCTGCTGATCTGGTAGCCTTTTTTTAAGTTGACAAAATAGGCTCCCCTCTCCGCTTCGGAGAGGGGCCGGGGGAGAGGTTGCATTCCTCCCCTCTCATAATTGAATTAATTAGGCACCTTATTGAGATTCGGTCCCCGACCGTTGATGGTCAAGATAATGGGGTTATGATACCATGAGAATAAATTATCTTATACCTGATCGTCAGACGCCGCCCGGCGCAGGCGATCGTTTATGGCCCTGCCTAATCCTACATTGGGGACTTCTTCCGCCAGGACCACATCAATATTCATGTTATCCAATTGTCGCATCATGGAAAAAAGATTGCGTGCTGCTTCGTTCAAATCACCGGATACTGAAAGGACAAGATGATAGTCAGATTGAATTTCCTTCACATTGTTTTGAAAGGAAAGAATGCCATGACGATCGGAAGGATATCTCTTCACCAATTCCTGAATATTTCCCAATAAAAACTTTTTCCGTGGCGCGTAATGACTTTTCAATTGACCCGGAGCCTGGGGTTGCGAAGTGGAGTGAGCTCGCACATTGACTTTTCCGATGACGGATTCAATTTGCTCGAGGCTTACGCCACCCAACCTGTAAATGACTGGCTGCTGGTCCTCCCATCCCACGATCGTTGATTCAATTCCGATCCGGCATCGGCCGCCGTCGAGGATATAGGAAATTTTTTCTCCGAGTTGGTCCTGTACGTGCTGCGCGGAAGTTGGACTTACATAACCAAACGGGTTCGCACTGGGCGCTGCCAGCGGAAATGTAATTTGTTCCAACAACGCCTGTGTCAACGGATGATCCGGACAACGAATACCAACGCGATCGAGTCCCGCTGTAACCAGATCGGGTATGATTTCTTTTTTAGCGAGCAAGAGCGTAAGCGGTCCGGGCCAAAAACGACGGACGAGTTGTTCGGCTTGCCTGGGAATTTCCGCAACAAAGGGCATAGCAGCTTTAAGTGATGAAACATGAACAATCAAAGGGTCAAAGGAAGGACGATCTTTTACGAGAAATATTTTGGCGACAGCCGAGGGATCAAGTGCATTCCCGGCAAGGCCGTAAACCGTTTCCGTTGGAATGGCGACCAGTTCGCCTTTCTCTAACAGTTGTTTTGTTTGTTGAATGTCCTGCCCGATGGTTGCCATGTCATTAGTTGGGGAGCAAGTTGCAGGAAAAAATGGAAACTGATGAGATACAGCGTAGCGTAAAGAAACTCCAAACGGCTTATCGGGTCATGAATCTACCATGAATCTACGCTATGGCCTCAGGAACAATTCATCTTATTTGATAGAAATGACCAAAGAATCGTAATAAAAAGAAGTTGTTGCCAACAGCGTACTGGTATGAATAAACTGATCAAACCCAATAATAGGAAAAAAAATTCTGGATTTGATTTATATTGGATCGAGAGCCTGCTCGTAAAGAAGTCGGTAATGAAATGAAGACCTTCATTCAGTAAAGAAGACTTAAAAGCTTCGACTAACAAATTGATTAAGAAGACTATATTTCGACTGCGAAAAAAGTAGGCCGCCTACAAATGCCTTGATTTTCAATGCCTTGGCAATTTCTCTTACGACTTAGCAATTCCATTCTTGGTTTGTTTAACAAGAGATGGTGTAGTGAAGATAGTAGTAGTGTACGTTAATAAAAAGAAGGTTATGAATTTCAGAACTTCACTTTCATCACTCATACTATGGATAGTGTGCGTGCTGCAATTTTCAACAGCAACCCTTGCCCAAACAGATTCTTTACGGGGCAATCCGATCAATATTTCAAAAGCGATCAATGTCTCGGTGATCGCCGAACCGCTCAATGATAAAGTTAATTCACCGTTTATTGAGTCAGGGCCCATACTTACCAAGGATGGTAAACGTTTGTACTTTAGCCGGGATGGTCATCCAAAGAACACGGGGGGTGTGAAGGACCAGGATATTTGGTTTACTGAATTCAATCAGGCTACCCAATCGTGGACGGAAGCTATCAACCTGGGCCCTCCTCTCAACAATAAGGGGCCGAATTTTATCTGCGGGGTGGGGCGGACCGGAGATACTGTATTGTTGGGAAATGTGTACAGTAAGACCGGTAAAATGAGCGCCGGCCTTTCTGTTTCATCAAAGCAGGGAGAGCAATGGTCTTTTCCTGTGGCTGTATTTTTAAGCCAGGATTACAACTTTTCCGAGAATGTCAGCTATGATCTTTCTCACGATCGTAAATCCCTGGTGATTGCTCAGGAGAAAGAAGACTCGCATGGTAAGTTGGACTTGTATGTTGCATTTAAGGATCTGTCGGGCAAGCATACTTATTCCGGTACGGAGAGCGTTAACCTGGGGCCAGTCATCAATTCGTTTGGGGATGAAACCTCTCCCTTTTTGGCCTATGATGGCAAGACCTTGTTTTTCTCATCCAACGGTCATTATGGCTATGGTAACTTTGATGTATTCATGTCCAGGAGACTCGATGATACCTGGAAAAACTGGTCGAAACCTGAAAATTTAGGGTCGGGAATCAACACCGTGTTTGATGATTCGCATTTTGGATTTACACCCACTAGCCGGTATGCCTACTATTCCCGGGGCCTTTCGTCAAGCAATTCAGACATTTATCAAATTGAAATGACCTATTTATTTAAAAACGTAAAAACGCTCTTGGAAGACCTGAAGGATAGCGATGCGCCGATCGAAATCGGGCAAACCCATGTCGTTAAAAATGTATTTGATGATAACCTGTGGGAGATAAAAAAAGGTGCGATGAGAGAACTTGAGGCCATTTTCAATTACATGGAACGGTTTAAAACAATGACGGTAATGATTAGTACTCATTCCAATGAACACAAATCAAGGAATGAGAGCTTCACGCTATCCAATGAAAGAATAGCGGTCATCCGGGACTATCTCATAAAAAGAGGTATCGAAAAAAGCAGATTAAATTATCAGGGCTACGGCCATGATATTCTAGTCAACACGAAAGACCCTGTGATCAAAAAAGATATCGCGGCATCGGTAGAATTTAAATTTGTCAACTACGGTAGATGATCAAGTACCCCTTCCCCTATTAAAGTAATTTTCTAATCACCCTCTTCGCGGGCTCAAGCACCTTATGGTAATACATTAACACGAGTAACGAATTATGGTTTGCCAGCAGATTTATGAATGGCCATCCATGGGATTGCAATACACTGGTCATACGTAGAACTCTGGTAACTGCCAGGACTTTGGCGTTGCCATGAACAATTGTTTCGGCACGACGGAGGGATGGATCGGGTGTAGGATTCGTTTCATTTGGCGGCAAGCGCCTTGTCCCGCATTCGAAGTATAGCTTTTTCATTCGTGTATTTCTCCAACACCGCCAACGGTACCCATTTCACATCGTGGGATTCCTCGCTCACGATAATTCTTTCGTGGATGGAAGCTTTCACTAAATACCGAACGTCGTAATGATCGTGCTGTTGAAAATCTTTTCTGGCGGGAATGGGGTGGATGTCAATGTCAAATATCCCGGTAGTGACCAGGGTCAGGTTGAGCAAGCCCGTTTCTTCGGTCGCCTCGCGCAGTGCAACCTGTGCTACGTTGGTATCACCATCTGCATGGCCACCCGGTTGAAGCCATTTATTGAGCTTGGCGTGATGCACCAAAAGCGTTTGGGTAAAATCTTCCGTGACAATAAAGGCCGACCCGGTGATATGGCCTGGCAGGTGCGCTCGCTGAAAAGCATCAGGGTGGGTGAGGAGTTGGAGAAATTTATTTACAAAAGACGCTTCGTCAGGATAAGAAGTTGAATAGTGACGGATTCGCCCCGCCAGCGACTCATCCATTGCTATCATTGAATCACGACGGTTGCTTTGTTGAATCGCTTCTCTTCCAGTTTACCGGT
>JAYVXP010000154.1:0-4931 GCA_043785125.1 Bacteroidia bacterium | reverse complement strand
CCGTCAGGGACGGAATATTTACTCCGATATTTCGTCTCTACGAGACTTCGGTTTAACCATTTCGCTGTTTACCAATATTTCGTCTCTACGAGACTTTTGTTTTAACGTTGGTTTTGATAGAAACGGAGTTGTGTCCTGTGGGAACACTACCTTAGACCTGGCAGATTTGTTCTCCTTAGCCGCGACATCACGATCTCCTTTTCTAATATTGAGAATTAGCGCAAAAAAAAACTCCCAATGATGGGAGTTTTTTATTCATAGCTTTTTCTAAACTATTCTGCTACCACCTTTATGGAAATCTCGTGTTTCACTTCTTTATGAAGATCGAGGATCACTTTATAGGTGCCCAGTTCTTTGGGGCTTTCTTTCAGGATTACTTTTTTGCGATCGATATCAAAGCCTTTAGCTTTGAGCACATCGGCAATCTGTACGGCTGTGACGGCACCAAAAATCTTGCCGCTTTCGCCGGCTTTGGTTCCGATCTCAATAGTCAGCTCACCAATTCTGGCTGCGATGGCTTCTGCATCCTGCTTGATTTTGGAGGCCTTGTGAGCTGCCTGGCGGATGTTTTCTGAGGTCATTCGCTTGTTGGATTCATTGGCGATGATGGCTGATCCGTTAGGAATCAAAAAGTTTCTGCCATAACCTGCTTTCACCTTGACCACATCGTTCTTATAGCCGAGACCCTGTATGTCTTGTTTCAAAATTATTTCCATGGTTCTTACCCGATAAAATTATTTGAAGGAATTATTTCAATGAATCGCCAACGTAAGGCAACAACGCCAGTTGGCGTGCGCGTTTCACCGCCTGGGTTACTTTCTTCTGAAACTTCCAGCTCGTACCGGTAAGTCTGCGTGGAAGGAGTTTACCTTGCTCGTTGATAAACTTCATAAGGAAATCAGGATCTTTGTAGTCGATGTATTTGATTCCGTTCTTCTTGAAGCGGCAGTATTTTGGTTTAATCTCTGCCCGCTTAATGGGTTCATTCATCAGTGTCATGCTTGAGCTCCCTCCTTTTTCCTTGTGTAAATTTTCTTTTCTCCGCGGTTGCGGTTGAATTCGCCTTTGCGGCGGCGAACGTTGTACTCCAGTGCATGGCTGTCCAGCACGGTGGTCAAAAATCGCATTACTGATTCATCCCTCCTGAATTCGGTTTCCAGGGTCTGAATGGTTTCGGGAGCTGCCGCAAATTCGACGAGGTTGTAGAAGCCAGTGGACTTGTTCTGGATGGGGTAAGCCATCTTTTTAAGTCCCCATTGTTCTACGTTGATGATTTCAGCCTTGGCCTTGGTCAACACTTTCGTGAATTTTTCGACAGTATCCTTTGCCTGGTCTTCAGACAAAACGGGATTTAAAATGAATACCGTCTCATAATTTTTCATAGTTCTTGATATTGTTTTAAAAATGAGGTGCAAAGATAAGAAAGCCCGGGAAACATAAAAAACGAGGATCCAAAGTTTTAAAACCCTTGAAAAGGGCTATTTCAGGATAATTTGGGTAGGTTTTATGAAATTGGCCCGTGGGCTGTTATCCCTCGGCGGGTAATCTACGGGAATCCGAAGGTTCGACCCCTCTGGGGTCGTTGTTGCATAGGGTGTAGTCTGTTATAAACGTTTGACCCCGTTGGGGTCAAGGCACACCGGTGATATACGCTCGTTTACGGATTTGGATGATAGGTCTGAGATTCTTGTCAGATCCCTCCTGAGCAAAAGGGATTTTGACTAATTGATTCGGGAGTTCTCATCCTGAAAATCCTTAAATCCCGGAATCCTGATCCTACTTCACCACAAACTGCGTCTTCCCCATCAAATACCCATCAGCATAGACTTCGATCGTATAATTCCCCGATGCATAATCCGTGCCTTTTTCATAAAAGAAGGTCAACCTCTGGTGGGTATTGTCAAATAGGATCTCCTGGATGGCGGTATAGAATTCTTCCTTGCCATTCAGCATGAATGTTCCTGACCCCTTTGCCACATCAAAAATCACCTGACCGTTTTCGTCTACCACACGTACGATAATCTTTTTGCCTTCGATGGGTGCTACTTTATTTTCTGCGATGTTGAATTCAACTTTCAGTTTTTCCAACTGGCGGTTTTTGAAAGGCGAATTACGTTCTTTGCCTTTTGAATTCACGGCCTTGATCGCCACATTTTCAATTTTGAGTTGGGAAGCGATGGCTACCTTGGCAGCAAGTTCTTCTTTGTGTCTGGACAATTGATTGATCGAATCGCCTAGTTTGTTCTGTGTCGTCTTGAGTGATTTATTCTCCACAAAAAGCTCTTTGTTTACCGACTTCAGCTTGTCGATCTCTTCATCCTTGAGTTTAAGCAACTCTTCATACCCTTCCACTTTATCTTTCAGCTGCTTGATTTCCTTGGCTGTTCGAACCACATTTCTTTTTAACTGGGAGTCTACCTCGGCCTTCGCTTTCTGCAATTCCGTAATGTCTCCGCCCAGCTTTTGAATTTCGGTAATCTTTTGATCCAGTTCGATTTTGATTTCCGTGAGCCGCTGCATGGTGGTTGCCAATTCTTCCTCCACGTTGGCCTTTTGTTCTTTGATCTCCACTTTATCCTTATAGTCGAGATAGATCTTGACACTTTGCACGATCACAATAATGGCCAGCAGGGCAATAATAATTCCTGTTTTGTTGCTTGATTTTTTTGGCTCCGGATCAGGGGTAGTGCTCATGGAAGATTTAGTTAGCCACAAAAGTACGGATTTCTACTAATTTAAAGACCAGGTGAAGTGCTGTCGGTTAAGGCTCGGATCAAAAAACAAAATCCCGCACCGGAATAAATCAATGCTCCCATACACCAGGGGGTGAGTGCGCAATTCTTCCCAGGCCTTTTCCATTTCTTCCGACCAATGAATATCGTCCACCACCACCACACTATTTTCATCCAGCCGCCGCATCAACCAAAAGAAGTATTTCATGGTTGGCTCATAACGGTGATTGGCATCCATCAAAACAAAATTAATTTTTGCAGGGTCTTGCAGGAATTCCGGAAAAGTGGAGTTGATGTTTCCTTCGATAAGACGGATGTTTTTTTGGTCGAAGTATTCATAATTGGTCAGCGCCACATTGGCCAGCGCAGCACTGCCTTCGAAAGAAAAAATCTGCGCGCCTTCTTTTTGTGCCAGGTACAGCGTCGTAATTCCCAAACAGGATCCCAATTCCACAATGCGGTGTGCTTCCATGTTCGCGATGATGCGCGCATACAATTCCGTCAGTTCCCTCGGACTCACGCTGGTACGGGCGATATCAGCCAGTGATCTTTGACTTCCTTTTAGTGCAAGCGATCCAGCACCCAGATCAGTCACTTGTATTGAGGTGCTGTTGGCCAGCAAATCAGCTCGAAGTTCTTCAATTTTCCTAAATTTTTCTTTCGGAGTTTGTCCGCGAAGTATTCGTGTATAAAAATCGAAAAAGAATGGAGAGTGGATGGAGTGTTCATCGACTAGATTCAACCAATGTCTGAGATAAGATCGGATGGGATGGATTAGATTCAAGGTTCAAGGTTCAAAGGCCTGGGTTCAAAGTTCGAGGTTCAAAGTTAGGTGACGCTAACAATTTTGAATCGTAAATCTCAAATTTTGAATTTAATTCAACCGCAGCGGCGCAACCATGGTGAATTCCGGAATGTTGACAGAAAATTTTGTGCCATCAACAATTCTTTCCATCTGGTAGGTGCCGGCCATTTTCCCGATTCCCGACTTAAGATTGCAGCCTGAAACGTATTGATGGATTTGCCCTGGCTCCAACACAGGCTGTTGTCCTACAACGCCTTCGCCTTCGACCTCACGGGAAGTGAACCCGGCGTCATAAATATGCCAGTGCCTTCTCATCAGCTGAACTGTGAAATCACTTTGATTTTCAATGGTGATCCGGTAGGTAAACACATAATGGTATTGACTGGGACTGGAATAGGATGGTTGATATTCCGTCTCCACTGTAACGCGTACACCTTGGGTAATTTGGGTTAACATTCGGTCAAAAATATCAAATTTTTCTATTTTACAAGCGCATTCCAATTGTTGTACCAAAAAATCACATGATGCAATCCGATGTTAAAATGGCTGTTTCCTGGAAAGAAAGGTTAACCGGGGAATTTGAAAAGCCTTATTTCCAAAATCTTACCGGTTTTGTGAGGGCAGAATACCAATCGCAAACGGTCTATCCGCCTGGAAAAGAAATCTTCAGGGCATTTGATTCCTGCGATTTTGAGACCTTGAAGGTGGTGATCATCGGGCAGGACCCCTATCATGGAGCGGGTCAGGCCAACGGACTCTGTTTTTCTGTACGACCAGATGTGCCTATTCCTCGCTCGCTGGTCAATATTTTTAAGGAGATTCGTGACGATTTAGGGATACCTTTTCCTGCCAATGGAGACTTGGAACGGTGGGCCAGGCAAGGGGTATTACTCCTCAATGCCACACTCACGGTGAGGGCCGCTTCTCCAGGGTCTCATCAAAACAAAGGATGGGAGATTTTTACGGATGCGGTGATCAAAAGGATTTCAGAAGAGAAATCAAATATTGTTTTTATTCTCTGGGGTGCTTATGCGCAAAAAAAAGGAGAGGTCATCGATCGTGTAAAACATTTTGTTATTTCCTCACCGCATCCGTCTCCCTTTTCAGCCGATCGGGGCTTTTTTGGATCAAAGCCTTTTAGTAAAAGTAATGATTATCTAAAAAGTAAAGGAATTCCGGGGATTGAATGGTAGTTCGTTTCAAAGGCTAAGTTATAATTCCTTGAATAATTGTAGAAAACAGAATGAAAACGAGCTGTGTCCTGCAGGACACTACCTTCAACCGAGACAGACTTGTTCTCTGAAACAAAGCAGCAGGTATTGTCCCTACAGGACAACCGCGACAGGACATGTCACTATTTCTACAAACATTTTGTCCCGACGGGACAAGTCCTT
>JAYVXP010000153.1:0-4942 GCA_043785125.1 Bacteroidia bacterium | reverse complement strand
GAGAATGCGTGCGGCGACACCAAACAAGGGCGCAGGCCGCAGGATTGTCAACCCACAACACCCAGAAAGGCGGTGCGCAATTCTAGTTTTCCACAACTGGATGGTGACCCGGCACGCGTGCCAACCCACAATACCAACAAGGGCGCGGGGGAAAAGGAAGGGGTAACAGAATCCAAAAATTCTCACCCGTCTCAAAGCGTTCTTTCTCCTGTGAAATCTCTGCTTCGCATTAAGTTTTATGTAATTTTCAGTTATCTGACAAACATGATCTAAATAAGATTCTAAATTGAATAGAGTAATACGCACATACCATGGGTTAAGCCTCTGGATTTTCACATTTTTCTTTGTCTCAATTAATTTCAAAGGTCTATCACAAAGTCCGGAGATATTATTGCGGGAATTTGCATCAGGCCAGATAAAAAAAGGGGTTCGCTCAATTGGGATGGGCGGTAATGGAGCAACTTGGGGTAATTATTCCCTCACATGGAGAGACTCAAGCACAGCTTTGTTAAACGTAGGGGCAACATCGTATGCAAATAATAATAACTTTAGTTTTACAGCGGTAGGTGTAAACAGTCCAACTCTACGAAATCATTGGGTACTGTATGCAATCGCTTTGTCGCAATATGCCAGCGATATTACGTTAAATGTAAAGTCACCTGCCTTGGGAAGCAATCCAGCAACCGTACGCGGAGATGGCAATAATCAGGCAGTATTTGTCAAAGGAGCAAGACCATTAAAAAACGGATTTTCCTTTGGTTTCCTGCTTTCTTATGAGCGTTCACAATTTTCTGTAAATGCGGAAAACAATCCTTCCAATTTTGTACGTTACCAGACACGGTGGTTGCCTTCAGGTGGCGTTGGGCTAACCTGGCAACCCAACAAACAATGGCTGTTTGGTTTTCGTGGTTTATTTAATCATGATATTGAAAGGAAGATCGATAATCTCGGTGTGTATGAAGGACTAAATCTTGCCCATGAATACAGGCTGGGTGTTTCCATCGCCATTTGGAAAGGTGCGCTGATTGATTTGGGAGGAAATATGCGTTATCGTTTCAATCAAATCAGAAATACCAGGCAAACTGATTTTTCCCCCAATCTTGGCTTCGAACAAAATTTTTGGAATCGACAATTTGCACTGCGCTGTGGTTTGGATGAGTCCTCTGCAACGAGTGGTTTTAGCATAAGAAAATTGCCGATCGTCCTTGATGTTGCGTATGTCAATGATTTAGGCAGGGCACGATTAGGAACGTTGTATGGATCTAACAGCAATTCCGTTATCGCAACGCTAGCTTACAATTACGGATATAAGGGGAGCCGTAAATGATGTTTTCGGTAATACCCAAAAAAGTGTTTGCTTTGCTCGCCCTTGGTTGGTGTTCGCAAAGTGTGCGGGCAAAACACCAACAAAGCGGAGATTTAAGACTTTGACCTTAAAACCAGCATGGTGCGAGTTTAAACTTTTCTTTACCTTTAAAACGTCCCACATAGGACCTCAAGATCGCAATGGCTTTATTCTGGTTTAAGACGAGAGTCTTACCGTTCATTTTCTTTATAGGAATTTCCTTTGCAAACTGCCAGGAAATAAACCTTAATACCCTGGCCAGGAAAAAGTATGTCGAACAATTCACGGAATACTACTTCATTTGGCCGGTGGTTAAACATCGCAGCACTGACTTTGTCATACAAAGCACGCAAGAAAGCCAACAAAAACTCACATTCCGCCCTAATGTTTCCTATCACGCTGGGGCTGGTGTTTACATGTTTGGAATCGGAATCCAGATCCTGATTGCCCTTCCTGCTTCCAGGGCAAGCATTCAGACTTATGGTAAATCTCGAGCCCTTGACCTTCAGTTGAATGCCGTTAGCGAATACTGGTTGGTGGATATTTTCACACAAAACTATAAAGGCTATTATCGCGACAAGGGTACCCCGGGTGTACCCATTCTGCAGCGACCCGATATCAGAACCTGGAACACGGGTATCATCGGCTCCTATTTCTTTGATAAACGAAAGTTTTCGATCCGCTCGACCATCAATTATTATGAAAGGCAACTTAAAAGCGCGGGCTCCTTTCTCATCAGCGGAAACATCAATACATTTTCATTGCATGCTGATTCTTCGATATACCCATCTTCTGCAGAATCAATTTTCGGTCATGCTGCCAATTTTCAACGCGCCGACTATACTACCATTGCCATTGCCCCGGGATATGCCTATAATTTTGTGTTTGACAATTATTTCGTCGGCGGTGCTTTTGCTGTAGGGCCTGCGATGAACTGGCTTTATTATCAAGTTGAATCTCAACCGCAGAAGTCATCAGTCCAGCTCAAGACTTACGTTGATCTTCGGCTCTCTGCCGGATATAACAGCGAGCGATTTTTTATCGGTGCCGTCTTTACGGTCCAATCCAGGAACATCCAGTTTGAAGGAGTTACGCTCACCAGTTCAAATGACGTTCTCAAGATTGCCATGGGGTATCGATTCCGGGAAAAGGGAATTATGAAAAAGCGACTTTCCGATTTATTGCGCCCCAAGGTGAGTGGGTAAAAAGAGTTCATGTTGGTCAATGAATCAATTAGCCAATTAGTCAATTCGACCAGTTTGATAATTGGCATAATCCTCCCAAATAACCGAAACCCGAATTGGCTAATTGGCTAATTAATTCATTGACCTATGGCGCTGACCTTCAAAGAAAAAAAACTATATCATCAAATTCATCCAGTGAAATTATTGATTGATGTTTCCTTAAAAGAATCTCGTCTCGGGAGATACATTAAGAAATATATGACCCCCGGCACCGAAGCCATCCGCCTTTTAGGACAAATCATAATGTGGGTATCGGCCTGGTATAAACTAAGCTTTTTAATTACGATCGGACTGTTGATTATTATTGGTGGTTGGTGTAAGGGACTACTGTTTATAAAGAATAAATAACCCAATCGCGATTATCTACGCGACAGTGACGCTGCTATCGGAATAACCATCGCGGAGATGAGCCATGAAATCAATGGAATAATCAGGAACACACCGGCAGGCTTTGCCCCTGGAGGACTCAATACACCGCTATAACCCACCACAGCGCCAATCGAAATAACCAGCATCATAATGTAGAGTGTCACACGCGTAGTAACCGACCAGCGCTTAGAAAACATATTGGCCACAAACAGACCAATGAATGGAGAGAGCACCCAGCCCACAAAAAGTAAGATCAGAATCACAGAATTGTTGTTACGACCAGCCTTGAGTGTTAGCAAAAGTGAGGCCACCGCTCCTGCAAACAATACTATCAAAGCCAATTTGCGTAATACGCTACTGGCTTTGCTCTTATCGGTAGATATTGGGTCCATTTATGTTATTGATTTGATTCTCTAAGGTTGGTGCAAATGCTTAAAAAAAAGTACTGTAACACCCTTAAAAACCCAATTTACGAATTTACGCCCACCACTCGCAGCCCGCCGCCTTGTTTGTGTTCATGGAGGATGCGCGAGGGCAACACCAACAAGCTTTCGAAGCTGAGATAGCTCACCTTCAAAATACTCCCCAACTGGTTCATCAATCATTACCGTACCTACTGGTGACCCGTCCTGCTTGCCAACCCACAACATTCAAAATCGTAATTGGATACTTCTATGAAAAAGCACTTCGACCTTGCAGAAAAAGAAACGATAGCTCATTAAAATTCCCTTCTATTCTATAACTTTGCAAGTTCATTACGCCAATTAACATCTCACTTTCCTTAATTCTATGGAGAAAATAGAAATGTCACAAACATGCAGGATTTGTGGGGCACATAACGACGGAATTTGGTATAGCGTTAAAGAAATGATGTATGGTTTTAGGGATGAATTTCTTTACTTCCAGTGCATCAATTGCGAATGTCTTCAGATCAGTGAGATTCCCAGGAATATGTCAAAATATTATCCAGAGCAATATTATAGTTTTAAGGTTTATGACGGCAAGAAATTCAAAGGATTCCGAGGAAAAATAAAAACCTTCATCTATCAAGCGTCTCTGACACCTAATAATCTAATTCGGAAAACAGTAAAGGCGGTGTTTCCAACGAATAATTTTGAAGAATTTGAAGGTGTGAAATTGACCACAGATTCCCGCATACTTGATGTTGGTTGTGGGAATGGGGATAAATATTTGTATCCGTTAGCCGAAATGGAATATAAGCACCTCCTTGGATGTGACCCATATATTTCAGATACCATTTACTATCCCAATGGATTGCAAATTAAGAGGTCGGATGTGTTGGAGGTTAATGGCACTTGGGATGTAATCATTTATCATCACTCTTTTGAACATATTTCTAATCCGCTTGAAAACCTTCAGCAAGTGAAACGGTTATTGGCAAGGGATGGGGTTTGCATCATCAGTATTCCGACTGTGTCATCTTATGCTTGGAGGCATTATAAGACTAATTGGTATCAATTGGATGCGCCGAGGCACTTCTTTTTACATTCACTAAAGAGTATGGATTATTTAGCAAGAAAAGTCGGATTATCATTGGCAAAGACACATTTTACCTCCGACTACAAACAATTTGTAATAAGCGAAAAGTATGTACAAGATATGCCAATGATTGCACCAAATGTAAAGGGAGTTATCGCGTCAATTAAAAGAAAATTGCTAAAATTAAAATACAACAGGATTGCCAGAAAATTGAATGAAAAGGGCGAGGGTGATTTGGCGGTTTTCTACTTAACAAACATAGAAGAGAAGTAATTTGGCCAGCAACCTGATTCGGGTGATGATTAAATATGGTGGTGTCCTGACCTTAGTTCGCCTTACAGAATATGGTCCATACACAAACTTCCAACTTATTGGCTCCGCCCTTGTTGGTGTTCGCAGAGGAAGCGGGCGGCGACACCAACAAGCTATTCATGCCTCTAAATAATACTCGCCTACTCAGTTCCTCAACCTTGATTGTGTCTTG
>JAYVXP010000152.1:0-15271 GCA_043785125.1 Bacteroidia bacterium | reverse complement strand
CGGAATTGATAAGCAAAATACCCGTTTCGGGCATTGATCAGGCGCTTCAGGGAAGGGTGCCTGGGGTTGTGGTAACTCAAAACACCGGTGCTCCAGGTGAAGGTGTTACGGTCACGATCCGCGGTGCGGGATCTTTTGGTAACACTGGACCCTTATACATTGTCGATGGCCTTCCTACGCAAGACATTTCTGCGATTTCCCCTGCGGACATACTCACTCTTTCTGTACTCAAGGATGCCAGTGCCGCTGCCATATATGGATCACGCGCAACAAATGGCGTCGTGCTGATTACCACCAAGTCGGGTGCAGGCAACAAGCAAGTAATACAAATCAGTAGCCAGATCGGATTTCAAAATCCAGTACGACTGGTACCCATGGCTAGCACGGATCAGTACATTTCCATATACAATGAAGCAGCCACTGCCGATAATATTGGTCAGCCTTCTTTTCTGCAACGGCCTTTGATTACCGATTCCATAAAGGCTGGTTTACCAAACATCAATCAGGCGAAGGCAATCATGAGACCAAACGCAGTATTACAAACGCACAGTATATCTATTTCGGGTGGGGAAGGAAAAACAAAATATTTGCTTTCAGGATCTTATTTTAGTCAGCAAGGGATCATCAAGGCCAGTGATTTTAACAGAATTACCGGCAGAATAAATGTTGAATCAGAGGTAAAAAAATGGTTGAAGGCGGGGGTGAACATGAATATCTCCTCAGCCGCTACGGACTTGGTCGGAAGTTCCGGGGATGGAGCTGGAGGTAATGGAGGCAGCGTTGTTCGTTATGCTTATTTCCGTTCACCTGCTATTCCCATTTATGATACTAACGGAGATTTTCTGGATAAGCCATCCACTTATAATCTTTTTGGGGATGGATACAATCCCGTGGGAATGCTGGCCTACAACAACAACAAGAAACTAAATGACCGGCTTTTCGGAAAATTTTATGTGATCCTCAGTCCGATCAAAGGACTAACCTATACTTCTAATTTCGGTGTTGATTTTACAAGTCAGAACCAGCGTCGTTTTGACCGGAACTGGGGAACCCTTAACCGGGTCAATAACCCCAGCAGACTTACGGTTACTGACGATCGCAATCACACCCTGACCTTCAGCAATTTCATCAATTACTCAAAAACCATTGGTCATCAGAACCTGGTTGTGTTGCTGGGAACGGAAGCGATCAAAACAGAAAACTATGAAATCGGCAGCAGCGACACGAATTTTGCAAATCAAAGTTCAACGTTCACTTACTTAAATAATGGCCAGGGGGCCAAAACCGTTTCCGAGTCGAGAAATGGCAATGCGTTGCTATCCTATTTCGGCAAAGTAAGTTATGATTTTAACGAAAAGTATTTGGTCTCTGGTACGCTGCGGCGGGACGCCTCTTCACGGTTTGGGTCCAAAAATCGTTGGGGTAGTTATTATGCGGGTTCTTTGGGATGGCGCATTGACAAGGAATCCTTCCTGGCCAATAACCAATGGATCGATCGGTTGTTGCTTCGTGCAGGATATGGTGTTGTCGGGAACCAGGAAATACCAAACTATGCTTTTTCGGATGCTATTGGCGTGACCTACAATTACCCTTTTGGAAATGCAAAATCGATTGGCTACGCCGTGTCGAATTTGGGGAACTCACAAATACAATGGGAGTCGAGCAATCAGGCAAATGCCGGTGTTGACCTGGTGGTCATGGACGGTAAGTTGTCTGTATCAGTCGACTATTTTAGCAAGATCACATCCAAGTTGCTCGGAAACCCACCCATCGCATCTTCCGTCGGACTTCTTTCGCAACCGCCTTATTCGCCTTATGTGAACAATGGAAAAATATTAAACAGGGGACTTGAGGTTTTGATTAATTATAATAATTCTATTGGCGATTTCAAATATTCTATCAGTCCTAATGTGGCCCTCTTGCACAATGAAGTGTTGTCTGTCAACGCACCGATTCCTGGAGGAGCGTATGGCTCGCAGTACACCACCCTGACCGAAAAAGGATATCAGCTTGGTTCTTTTTACATGCTGGAAATGGGTGGGATTTTTCAGAGCGCCTCGGACATTTTCACCAGCGCAAAACCCAACGGCGTGCCACTTCAGGCCGGTGATGTAAAATTCAAAGATCAAAACGCAGACGGAGTGATTGACGGGAATGACCGCAAGCATCTGGGTAGCGCAATACCCAAAGTGACCGGAGGTCTTAATATCATGCTGAACTATAAAAGTTTTGACCTGTCGCTTTTTTTCCAGGGCGCTTACGGTCAGAAAATATTATCCGTGTTGAACCGGGACATAGAAGGTTTTTACAGACCCTTTAATGTAACAGAGCGGTACTACCAAAATCACTGGACCCCGACCAATCCAAGCAACGGATATCCCCGGGCATCCTGGAATGCATCGGGAAACAATGCACAGATTTCATCCCGGTTTCTGGAAGATGGATCCTATACTCGTCTGAAAAACCTGCAGATAGGATACAGGATTCCCAAAGGCATGTTGCAAAAATACGGATTCTCCACGGTGCGGATCTATCTCTCCGGAACCAACCTGCTGACTTTCACTAAATACTCAGGGATGGATCCTGAAATGACGGTGAGTGACAATTCCAAAAGCGACGGCGCGCGCGCGAATGGAATCGACTGGGGTACGTACCCTGCTGCGCGCTCATACAACTTCGGACTGAACCTTACCTTCTAAGATCACGGCTATGAAGAAATCAATCAAAATATTTGTCATCCTCATCGTCCTGGGGGGAACCAGCTGTTCCAATTTTCTGCAAGAAAACCTTCAAGGCACTTTTTCAAGCGCCACATTTTACAAAACCCAATCGGATGCTTTGCTGGCGCTGACGGGCGTGTACAATGAAGCAGCATTTGTATCCAGCAATAATGAATTGTGGGTATTTGGTGATGTCGCTTCAGACGATGCAATCAAAGGCGGGGCATCCGGGGATATCAACGACCTCAATTACATTGACAATTTCACATACACCAGGAATAATACGATCGTGGAAAACATGTGGAGATTTTACTATGAAGGCGTAACCCGCGCGAATTACCTGCTTTACTATGGATCGGGTATCAGTATGGATGCAACGCTGAAAGCCAGGATACTCGGAGAGGCAAAATTCTTACGCGCTTACTTTTATTTCAATCTCGTCAACGTGTATGGGGAAATTCCTCTGAAGTTGATGCCCCCCCTTTCCGCCTCGGAAATTAACCTGCCTAAATCGGCAGTGACTGTAATCTATGATCAGATCAAAAAAGATTTGATCGATGCGGTCCATGGATTGCCCGGCTCGTATTCTGGCGCTGACGTGGGAAGAGCAACCAAAGGTGCAGCTTGGGGACTGCTTGCGAAGGTTCACCTTTACAATGGGGAATGGCCGGATGCACTTACTGCCATTGACTCACTGGAAGCCTCTGCGCCCTACAGCCTTGCTCCATTGTTCACCAACAACTTCAGCGATTCATTGAAGAACAATGGGGAATCGGTTTTTGAGATACAACATCTCGCCGTCCAGCAACCCAAAATGGGGAATTTTCTGGATCAGTATTTCTCTCCTGCCAAAGACAACGGTTACTACTTTGATGTGCCCCTGCAAAACTTCGTGGATGAATTTGAAGTAACAGCAGGTGGCGTAGTGGATCCCCGGCTGGATTATACGGTTGGGAGAGCAGGACAGAAATGGGTAAACGGAGAAAATTTTGATCCACTCTGGTCTCCATCCGGATTCTTACAAAAGAAACACGTTCAGCCGGTTAAGCAATTAATCGCTATCGGTGACGCTGATCTTAATTATGTGTACATGCGCTATGCCGACATTCTGCTAATGAAGGCAGAAGCGTTGAATGAGACCAGTCAGAGTGCACTGGCGCTTGTACCATTGAATAAAGTTCGCCAAAGAGCGCGCGCGAGTTACACAAACGACCCAAAACTTCCAGGTTGGCCAGCTGTGCCGCCAAACTTATTGCCCGATGTCAGTAATGGAGGACAGTCAGCATTACGTGACGCCATTCGGCATGAACGCAGAGTAGAATTGGGGTTTGAGTTTCACCGTTATTTTGATTTGATGCGCTATGGAGCGCAGCCAGCGGAAGCCGCGCTGGGCAGCGCTGGGTTTACCTACTCCAAACGATACTTTTTGATTCCGCAATCGGAACTCGATACCAATCCCAACATCACACAATAATTTCAATTACAATAACTAAACAATTAAACAATCAATTTATGAAAACAGAAAAGTCAAAATTACTTCTCTTGGGAGCGATCCTCTTGCTTTTTGCAGGAGGGCTCTCGTCGTGCTCGAAATCGAGTTCAACACCGCCTGTGAGTAAAGTGGCGCTGAACGCCGAGATTACACTGGCGCAAGCCCTGATTGCCTCAACGCATGAAGGTGTTGCAGCAGGAGATTATTTGAAAGGCTCACAAGCCGCTCTTCAGACTGCCATCACTGCAGCGCAGGCTGTTGCGGCCGATCTTACCGCTACGCAAACTGTAGCTACAGCCGCTGCCGCATCATTAACTGCCGCCGTTGCTACTTACAATGGTCAAATCGTGGTGGCCATCGACCCAACCAATTTGGCTGGACAATGGACATTTGATGAGATTACTGCTGCAACGGTAGGAGCCGTTGTTAAAGACTACTCTGGCAACAGCCATGATGGTGCTATCAAAGCCGGTCACGCTTTCTGGGGTGCAGGAGTTCCTACGCTCACGGCAGACCGATATGGAATTGCTGGCAAGGCCCTCCATTTTAATACTGGGGGAAATGTTGAGATTCCCTACGCTGCGGGACTCAATCCACCCATTATGTCTCTTTCCCTTTGGGCAAATCCGGATGTGAACAACCCGGTTGTGAACAACCAGTATTTTATTTCCATGAACCGTTGGAATGGATACAAATTCAACTTCCAGGATACCCCAAAGGCATTCTTTACCGCAACGTATGATGACCCTTCAGCAAATCCTCCCGCTGTAACCAAATGCTGCTATGATCGCGATCAAAATGTGGGCAAATCTCCTCAGGGCACATGGCACCATTATGTACTTACTTTTGGCGGTGGTCATGAGATATTTTACATTGATGGTGTATTGGTAAAAGATTGGAATGACACACCAGGTACAATAAGTAAACTCGCCACCGGTGTTAACCTTGTATTTGGACAAGATTTGCCAACCAGTGTTTATGTAACAACTCCCTCGAGCGATCCTAACTATGTTAACTATGGTGGATTCTATATAGGTGCTTTGGATGAAGTTCGGATTTACAAATCGGTACTGACCCAGGCGCAAGTGACCAGTATTTATACACTGGAAAAACCTTAATGATAAAATCATTATTGTAAGTGAAATGAGTCAAAGAGGAGCAGTGATTTTCACTGTTCCTCTTTTGATTTTAGATAGAAACTATTTCCACCCTGGATATGAAACAAAGTATACAGCAATTAAGCGACTTATCCTATGTGACCGAACCGCTCAAGCAGTGGATACGACTTTGCCTGGGGACCATATTGATATTGAGTTTGGCGGAAGGACATGCCCTGGCTCAGGCAAAACAAATTGAGATCAGCAAAGTGGCCCAAATGCCTAAGCTTCCTTCACCTTATCTGATGCGCGACTGGAAGGATGTGGCCGTCCGTTATGATTCGCTCATTTTTTCAATTAATGCAACGGGCCAATACCTGCCCCTGATGAAACTGAATACCAATGGCGGCGTGAATTATCCGTCGATTCAACCGATTTTACTTGATTCTTATGTCGGCTCCACAAGCCACGGCAATCAGGCCGAAGCGATTAATATTATTCCTTCTATTGTCGGCGCCTCGCTCGTGGGTATTGATAAATCCAACCAGAATGGAATCAATTGGACCATCAAAGCAAAGGATTTTTTTAACAAAGCAAACGGGCAAAACGTGTACCTCAATAGCCCCTCTTCTGCCAGCGGTTCTGATTGGTGGTATGATGTAATGCCCAACGTATTTTTTTACCAATTGTATTCGCAGTATCCGACTACACAAGATTTTGATTCGCAGTTTACGACCGTGGCCGACCGCTGGCTTGGTGCTGTGATGGCAATGGGAGGCACCACCACACCATGGAAACTTCCGATTATGAACTATGTTGCATTCAACCTCGCCACCATGACGCCCAACAGTAATGGCGTAACGGAACCGGAGGCGGCGGGAACCATTGGATGGCTTTTGTATCATGCTTATATTAAAACAGGAAATAAGAAATATTTGGAAGGCGCACAAATGGCGATTGGATTTTTATCCCAACTCACTTTTGACCCTGCATATGAAATAGAATTACCCTATGGATCATTCATCGCGGCGAAAATGAATGCAGAACTGGGAACAAAATATGACATTGAAAAAATGATTAACTGGAGTTTTAACCAGAGCAATCAAAGAAACTGGGGAACTATCGTCGGTAATTGGGGAGGCTACGATGTTTCGGGTTTGGTAGGGGAGGTGGATAATCCTAATACCGGTTATGCTTTTACCATGAATGGTTATGAACAAGCCGCTGCTTTAGTGCCTTTGGTAAAATATGATAAACGATTTGCACGCACCATTGCTAAATGGACACTCAATATGGCCAATGCCAGCCGGCTGTTTTATTCACAATTCCTACCCCCAAGCCACCAGGAT
This sequence comes from Bacteroidia bacterium, assembly GCA_043785125.1. Classification (GTDB taxonomy): domain Bacteria; phylum Bacteroidota; class Bacteroidia; order Cytophagales; family Cyclobacteriaceae; genus ELB16-189. The sequence continues at coordinate 8,613 of JAYVXP010000152.1, read as the reverse complement.
GATTTTACCTGGAGTTCAACAAACGATCCCCATTCAGTGATTGGCTATGAAGCATTAAAACAGATCAGTCTCAGTGGCAGCATACCTCTTTACGGTACGGGGGACGCCAAGCGAAATGGCTGGGCGCAAACCAATCTGGGAATTTACGGATCATCTCATGTAGGCTATCTTGCCGCTGTTGTGCAAACGACTAATGTTGATGGAATATTAATGCTTGATGTAAACAAAACTGATTTTTTTGGTCAGAATGCATTTCCAGCCTATTTGATTTATAATCCCGGAATCGCCGCATCAGTTACCCTTCCGTTAGGGGCGAAAACGTATGATATCTACAACGCGATTTCTGAAAAAATACTTTTTACCGGAGCAACCGGTAATTATCCCATCAATGCTCCATCTGATACAGTCTTGTTTTTGGTTTATCTACCGCAAGGATCAACACCCGTTGTAAAGGATGGAAAATATGTCTTGGGGAATAATGTCGTGGATTACCACTACGGATATAATTTTAACGGCAAACTCCGGATCAAATCTCTGGGTACTGTAGACACCCTTGTTCAGTTCAACCAACAGGTGCCGGTTTACAGTTCAATTGAAAACGCAACGTTGCCAGCCACATTCAACTGGTATGTTAACGGGACCTTGGCGGGATCTTCTTCAGACAGTACTTTTATCTGGACTGTTCCGCAGGTGGCTGGACAATATAAATTTTTGTTAAAGGTTAAGTCAGACACTGTCTCTGTAAAGGATAGCATTTTGTTTAACGTGGTTCCGCACATTGCAATCCCGCCCGTCGTTACCGGAATTACATTGGACAGTGCATGGTATCACACGGGGAAGGTGGCTACGTTGATTTGTCATGCAACCAATGCCGGTGGAGGTACACTGAATTATCAATGGAGTGTACCGGCGGGATCGATAGTCGATCAGATGGATTCGTTGATTCATTGGCGCGCTCCTCAAACGGACGGACTGCTTCAAATTGCATGCGCGGTGACCAATAGTGATGTACTCACTACAACAGTTCAGCAACCCGTTTTAGTAAAGAAAACGAGTACGGGCGTCACGGGGACGCTGGCTTACTACCCGTTTGACGGCGATGTTAAAGATTACAGTGGCAATGGACGAAACGCCACGCTTTTGGGCGCATTACCCACGGTGGACGAGCGCGGCCAGGCCAACAAAGCCTATTTGTTTACGACATCCAGTGATGTGGTCTATGTTAATAACGACGCAGGTCTCAATTTTCAAAATCAAATCACATTATCCTTTTGGGTAAAACTGAGTGCGCTGACACAGGAATCCTATGTCCTTTCTCACGGCAGCTATGAGGAGCGATGGAAAGTGTCGGTACTGCAAAATGGTAAATTGCGTTGGACAGTGAAAACGACCACCTCAACAAAGGATTTGGACAGCTCATTCCCTTTGTCGTTAGGTCAGTTCTACCACTTTGCGGTAGCCTACACCGGTTATTCCATGGAGCTCTACGCCGATGGCGAGTTAGATACCTTTCTGGCGGATTCTGGTCCCATGTCCATTGCGGATAAGGAGGTAACTTTCGGTAAAAAGGATTTATCAACGGGAAGCTACCATCTGAATGGCACGCTGGACGAAGTTCGGATCTATGACCAGGCGCTGGCTCCCAACGAAATCGCAACGCTCAAAACATTATGGTACACAACCACCGTAACGGAAGTTGTGAATAGGGCAGATCGCGACATAACGTTATATCCCAATCCGTCAAGCGGTTTACTCAACATCAAGGGCATGGATAAACCAGTAACCAATGTAAGCATGGTGGATGTTACGGGTAGAAAAATTAATGTAACATATTCGTATCTTGAATCTGAAAATGTTGTTCAAATTGAATTTAGCGCCACCAATACGGGTGTGTTAATTGTTAAAATTGAGACGGCAATGGGAGTGATTTACAAGAAGATCGTTGCATATTGAGAAAATGAGAATTGAGAAGTTGAGAATAGATAGGATTAGTACAAAGAATAGAATTAATTCCTTTGCGCACTTTACCGACATTACTTTGCGATCTTAGCGTGAAACCAGCCGAGCATAAACAAAGAAGCCATGAAACTTGAATTGACCAGCACGGAAAAAACAGTTGTTTTCCATGAAGTGGAGAAATACCTGCAAGGTTTAGGGCTGACCATCGTTAGTAAAGATGCTAACCGGCCCTGGGGTGGGTTTTTTGTTATTGATGAAAAGCAAGCCCACCATTTTGGCAAACTTTTTTTTCCAGGCGAAAATATTTCAGATCTCTACATCGGCACAAAGCTGAGCCCGAAGATATTGTTGGTGCAACCAAAAATGAGATTATCATGGCAGTATCATCACCGTCGTGCAGAAATCTGGAGGGTGGTTACGGGCAGTGCCGGGGTAGTCACGAGCGATACCAATGAAGAAGGTGAGGTGAAAGAATTGAATACCGGAGATACCGTTCGCCTCGCACAGGGACAACGCCACCGCCTGGTGGGTCTTGGTGGCTGGGGAATCATTGCTGAAATCTGGCAGCATACCGATGTGGCAAATCCTTCCGATGAGGAGGATATTGTAAGGGTGCAGGATGATTTTGGCAGGTAAAGTTTTTGTTAGTCATTGTAGAAAATCTGAATCTCCATTCAGCAGCCCATGCATTCACCACGGAGAGCACAGGGAAATACTCGCAGAGTTAAGGGGATGGAGAGAGTGAAATAATTTCTGTGACCTCCGTGTTGCATTCCTCGGTGACCTCAGTGGTAAAGAAATCCGACTCTTCATTGGGTGGATTTCCGATCCTCGATCCGGTACGTCTTGACAGCCGCATTGTTGACTCCAAAAATTACCTTATCACTTTCCACCACAATACTCCTCACATCTCCTTTCACTTTTAACCCGGATTTAGGTTGTGGCAAATAGTTGAAGTTTCCTTTACCGTCTCCGAGCAGCACGACACCATGATTCGCATCTTGGCGGGGGAGGTAAATTCGGTTGTACTGATTATTACCCGCCAGCACAAGATCCAGATTACCATCCTGATTTAAATCAGCAACTGCAATCGAATACAAAGATGAATATTGTGCTTCTATGGGTAAATCCTTTTTCAAGAACCCCGTTCCCGTGTTTTCAAGATAAACGCTGGAAAGTATGTTCACCGTGAGCAACGGTGCTTTTGACAATTGATCGGCCGAAAGTATTTCGTGAATGGTGGCTTCGGCGTAACTTGTATAGTCAATAAATTTTTTCTTTAGGGAGGGCACTTGCCCAATCAGGTCATCGCGGAAAGCAAGGGGGACTGATTCGTTTCCGATGAAATGGGTAATCACCGGATCAACTGAGCCGTTGCCATCTATATCCAGGTAATACAATTCAACCAGATGTTGTTCGTCCGCTTTTAATGGTGAGTTCAATCCGTAATTACCAACAACCAAATCGATGTCGCCATCATGATCAAAGTCGCCGCTCGCAAGACAATTCCATAATCCATTGCTCGCAAAAGGAAACCATTGTTTTGATGCTTCAACGAATAGCGGACCGTGTGTAATAAAAGCTTTCAGGGGCATCCATTCGCTGGCGACAATAAGATCCTTCTTACCGTCTTTGTCCAGGTCAATCCACAATGCATCATTCACCATTCCAAGCGGTGCATTGGCTGGCTTGATGTTGGAATAATTTCCTTTTCCATCGTTAAAATAAATTTTGCTGGGAACGCCGAAAGGAAAGTTACCGGGCACCACACTTCCCCCTATAAATAAATCAAGGTCGCCATCCTGGTCGAAGTCAACGGGCCGAACACATTTCTTGTTAGAGCGGTTTTGCGGTAATAGTCCTTTCGATTTAGTGAAAACTCCTTTTCCATTGTTGAGGTAGAGTCGGTCTTGTAATAAAGGAGAGTTTTCTTCAAACTCATATCCGCCACTGACTACATATAAATCCAGATCATGATCTCCATCGGTATCCAGGAAGGCCGCATCCATATCTTCGCTGGCGGAGTCGGCCTCCAGGGCAGGCGTGGGTAGTTTAGTGAACAAGTGCTCCTTTGTCTGTAAAAAAATAGCTCCCGATTGTCCTTTTGCTCCCCCAACAAAAATGTCGGCCATGCCATCCCCATTGATGTCGCCCTGGGTCATACATGGACCATTGTGCGAAAAGAAATGGGGTAACAAAAACTGCTTGGCAAAATCGTTTTCTTCATTTTCACGATGGTTGAAATCCAATGCTTTTACTTCCGTTAGGAGTTGAGACTTGACTTCAAGAGGCGTGTTATAGTTTTTGGAGTCTTGAATACGCAGCGTCAGCGTTTTGTTCACTTGATTATTCAGTAATAATTGACTGGTTTGATCAGGCCAAACAATACGCACGGAGTCCAGCAGCGAGTGTTTTCCCAGCCCAAGGTGCAAAACACTACCCACTGAAGACTGGTAGCCCCGGACAGGGTTTTGTTCAAGGTAGAATTGATCCACCCCGGCATAAGCATAAATTTTTGCTCCGATTCCCGAAGGATTCTTGGAATTGCCTTTGAGGGCTATTCTCAAAAAATTGTTTTTCAACATTGTTTCACTGTTGTTTCGGTAAACACCGGCATCTTCATCGGTATTGTTGGTGATGATGTCCAAATCGCCGTCATTGTCGAGATCGGCATAGGCTGCGCCATGGGAGAAAGTGTTGTGGTCAAAACCCCATTCCTTTATTTTATTTTCAAAATGATCATGACCTTCGTTTTTAAAAACATAGTTGGGAATACTTATGCCGGGCATGTGTGCTATGTATTCCTGCGTGTTGGTTTTCTTATCCCCTTTTTGAGATTGAAGCGACTGGTCCATAGCGTACGCCATAAATTGCATGTTGGTGTTATCACGCTTATAACCATTGGTGACAAAAAGGTCTTTCAATCCGTCATTGTCAAGATCTGCAAATAGGGGTGACCAACTCCAATCGGTATTAGAAATGCCGGCCAACTGACCGATCTCACTGAATGAGCCATCTCCATTATTCTTTTGAAGTGTATTTTCCATGTATTGATAAAACATGCCATTCCGGAATTGATAATTAAAGCGGTTAAAGTTGTCACTTCCCATGTGCATCTTTTGGGCGTGGTTGCTCTCGGGAAGCATGTCCAGCACGATGATGTCGGGTAGCAAATCATTGTTATAATCGGCTACATCCACACCCATTCCGTATAGTGATCCGTGATCTATCTTTTGGGCCAATGTGTAGCTAAACCTTCCGTCATGATTATTAAGATACAGATAATCCGCTTCTTCAAAATCATTGGAGACATAAACATCCGGCCATCCGTCCTGATTAACATCGGCCGTGCTGATTCCCAGGCTAAAAGTAAATATGTTGGAATGGATGCCGGCTGCTTCGGATACATCGGTGAAGTGTCCGGAATCATTTCGGAATAACTTATTGGATAAGGTGCTGTCGGCGGTCGTTCCCCGGGCTTGTAAATAATCCAGAAAGCCCCGGGAAAATTTTGGAGAAGATTGATTGATTAAAAAAAGATCAAGATCTCCGTCCAGGTCATAATCAAAAAATGAGGCTTGGGTGGAATACCCGCCCTCATCCAAACCGAAGTGGGATGCACTTTCTGTAAAAGTAAGATCATGATTGTTGATGTATAATAAATTTTTCCGATCGCTTTCTTTGGGTAAGCCGGAGCGGCACACATAGATATCCAGCCAACCATCTGCATTGACGTCGGCCATGGTGACTCCGGTAGACCATCCTTTATTTGATGTGATTCCCGCTTGCCCGGAAATGTCGTCAAAAACAAAATTACTTTTGTTCAGAAAGAGTCTGTTCGTTACCATGTTGCCTGTGAAGAAAATATCTTCCAAACCATCGTTGTTGATATCGCCGATCCCTACGCCACCCCCGTTGTAAAAGTAGGGATAGGACATAATGCTTAAATCGGGGTCGTCTTCCTTCAGGCTGTTTCTAAAAATGATGCCGCTCTCCTGAGCGGATACCTTTGTGAAGAGGGTTGACTCTACTTTATGACAGGCCGGGAGGAACCCCATCAAAGCGATGCAAAATATGGGTGCCTTTAAGTTTATTGTCATCCTTCAATATACCCTAAAATAGAATGGAATGCGAGGAATTAATGGCAATGGTTAAGAATGTAATGAGGTTAATGAGGTAATGGATTAATGAGACGATGTGTAAATGTTCCAATGAATTAATGAGCTAATTTGTTAATAAATGGGGGCATCTAGAGAGGAAATGTCATGCTCTAAATTTTTGTCCCCGGGGGGTATGGGCATTATAATTCGTGCTGCGCTTGTGGTTAGATCGGGGTTGGTGCTTACCTGAGCGAAGGATATTGTTACTGTTTTTTTTCTAAAAATGTTTTGCCCTATCGGGAAGCTCCACTACTTCACCACTTTCTGACCCTTCATCTCCTGTGCCAGTTTGACGGCTTCATATGCGTTGACCAGACCGCCCGTAATACTCAATTGATTGAATTCAACCGTATCTTTTCCACCCGGTTTTAGCACTTTGAGATTGTCAAATTTACGGGTCGATTTTTCAAGTATGTCTTTTATCTGGATGGTTGTGAATTCCGGAAAATAAGACATCAAAATCGCAGCGACACCTACCGTGGTAGGGCACGCCATGCTGGTGCCACTCTCATTTTTGTAGGTATTATTGGGTGTGGTGGAATACATTTCGACTCCAGGAGCAAAAAAGTCAACCGACTTCTTGCCGTAATTTGAAAAATTCCCCACCAAATTTTCATCACCTCCGGAGGCGGAGGCACCAATTTCCAACCAGTTTTTTGCCTCTTTGCCACCCAGGTATAAGCGGGTTGGAAAATTTTTTTCAGTATCATTATCTTTCGCGTCATTACCCGCTGCATGCACCAACAGGACGCCTTTTTGTTCGGCATACTTCACAGCCTTGTCCACCACATCCTTTTCCGGTGAAAACGATTTGCCGAAACTCATGTTAATTATCTTCGCGCCGTTGTCAACAGCGTATCGAATCGCATTCGCCACATCCTTGTCGCGTTCATCACCATTGGGGACTGTGCGTACGGACATGATCTTAACATTATCGGCAATCCCCTTAATGCCCAGATTGTTTTTTCGATCGGCAGCAATGATCCCGGCCACATGGGTGCCGTGCATCGCGTCAGGGCCCTTCACATCATTGTTGCCATAATACTTTTCATTTCGGTCCGCATAATGATCACCCACAATTTCACGGGAATTGTAATTTTCGTTGTACCCGTATTTCACAATCACGCCAAAATAATCAACGCCCTCTTTCAATTGGCTTAAGAAATCCTCGAGCGTTCCCTCTGTCCCGATATTCCTGAAGATGTTCAGTAGAAATCCTTTTGCAAATAACAGAGGAGGGTCATTCGTACTAAACTGTTCGAGGCCTGCGGGTGTGATCTTATCAGTTTTGAGCAACAACTTCATCGTGTCAATGCTGCCAATTACATTGGTGTAGAGATTGTGGTAAAATTCATACTGTTGTGTATTTTTTGCTTTTAATTTTTGGTATTTGTCCTTGATCTTTTGGTATTGTTCGAAATCGGCCTTTTGTTTTTTAGGGACATGGGTTGAATCCGTTTTTTCAAATTTCTTCTTTAGCCTCATGTATTCCCGGGTCAACTCATAGGTGTCCTCATTGACATTTCCGTTTTTTCCTCCGATAAAATTCCAGCCGTGCACGTCATCAATGTAGCCGTTTTTATCATCGTCAATGCCATTGTTGGGAATTTCGTGTTCGTTGGTCCAGATTACGCTCTTCAGATCTTCATGATCAATGTCAATTCCCGAGTCGACAACGGCAACAATGATCGTCCGTGATGGTTTGCCTTGGAGCAATGTTTGATATGCCTTTTCGGCACTCACACCTTGAACGTGATCCAATTCTGGGTCACGTAGGAACCAGTCGTTTGGAACGGCGATGGTCGTGTCGGAAAGTTGCGCGTAAGTAGAAGCGCCTGAAAAGAAGAGAATTATAGCTGAAATGAGGGATCGGAAAAAGGAAAAACGCATAAGATTTATTTTCGCACAATATAGCCGTATTGGGCATTTGACCGCATTTTTTTCTTTTACCGGTCAAATATTTTCCCTCCTTGGGGGAGATGAAATATTGAAAATGACTCGAAATATTACACGGGTAGCGTCCTTTCCTATTTTGGCAAAGTTCGCGAAATGGCAAGTTGCATATTTGATCAGATCAACCACGGTAACTATGATACACATTTGTTTGATTGCCGTCACCCTGTTTTATACGCTTTTCTTTTTGATCGCCGCGAAAAACAACAATGAAGTGTTGAAATCTCAGGAAAAAAAGGCTGCCGTTTTACACCATTAGCCAAGCCCTTACACGACTTAGCAGTTAGTAAATCGGATTGGCCTACTTTGTTATTTTTCTTCCCATGAATGATTGGCCGAAAAGGTTCGAAACCCTCCAGGATCGAGTGAGTAGTCCCTTTTCATTTCTATAAAAGTTCAATTCTTTCAGGATTGTTGGTTTAATGGTCCCTGTTTGTAGCATATCAAGTTTGCCAATACCCATGGCTCGAGAGGAGCCTCCTAAAAAACACGGCAAACACGTATGGTTGGAATACTCTAAAAACCCTGCCTTTTATGGCCT
>JAYVXP010000151.1:0-15374 GCA_043785125.1 Bacteroidia bacterium | reverse complement strand
ATGGCCCCACGCGAGGTCCGGGCATTAAAACCAAAATTAAAAGTCCGCTTATGTAAACTCGATTTCAGCGCCATGGCTCTGCGAATATGCAAGTCATTGAGCGGAAATACAACGTGACGATTATCTTTGTTGACTGTTTCATTCCAATGGACTCCTTTATAAACATTCAGGACTATACTTATGACCTGCAAGCCGACCGGATTGCACTTTATCCTTTGGCGGAGCGGGACCAATCCAAACTGCTGGTCTATCACGGTGATACAATAACCCATTCACAATTTGATCAGGTTTCTGAATTCCTTCCTGAAAATTCATTGCTCTACTTTAATGATACCAAAGTCATATCCGCGCGACTGATCTTTCAGAAAGAGACGGGAGCAGAGATTGAAATTTTCCTTTTGAATCCAGTGCACCCCTCACCCCTTGTGCAGGAAGCAATGCAGGCTACCGAAAAGGTACAGTGGCATTGTGCTATCGGAAACCTGAAACGGTGGAAGCACGGAATTTCGCTCGAAATAAAAAAGGATAGACTTTCACTGAAAGCAAACCTCCTTCAGAGCGAGGCAGGCCTGGTTGAATTGAGCTGGACACCTTCTCACTTATCCTTTGCAGACGTAATCGGATCGTTAGGCGTTACGCCGTTGCCTCCTTACCTCAAACGAAAAGCTGAACCCAGTGATCTCGATCGTTATCAGACAGTCTACTCCCACGCCAAAGGTGCCGTGGCTGCCCCTACCGCAGGATTGCATTTTACTTCAGCACTTCTTGATCGACTCAGAAATAAAGGAATGCTCACCGACTTCGTGACCCTGCATGTAAGCGCCGGTACATTTCAACCCGTGAAAGTTCAAAATGCGATAGCACACGACATGCATTCCGAGCAAGTTATGATCTCAGATAAAAATATTGCAAACCTGCTCCTATCCAATAAACTGTTGATTGCGGTTGGCACCACTTCACTTCGAACTTTAGAGAGCTTATACTGGTATGGCGTCAAGTTGCTAACGGATCCCAATGCTGAATTCAACATCCAAAAACTCGATCCTTATCAACCGCACCCGGTGCTGATTTCAAAAGAAGAATCTTTTCACGCTGTCGCGGAAATGATGAGCAGAAAAAAAATAAAGTCCCTCGCCGGAGAAACATCGATTTTTATCCTTCCAGGGTATACCTTTCGGGTTTGTGATGGATTGATTACCAATTTCCATCAGCCAGGGTCAACGCTGTTGCTTTTGATTGCCGCGTTGATTGGGGAAGACTGGAGAAAGGTGTATGAAGAAGCCATGGCGGGCGGGTACCGGTTCTTGAGTTATGGTGACAGTTCATTGCTTTTCGCGAAAAGAAACTAACCTATCTCCGGTGCTTTAACCCAAATTTATGACGCGAACGTTCGGGGTTCCGAACCGGGGCAATTGAAAATTACCAAGATAAGGTAGGTAATAAGCCTTTTTGCAACATTGATTTCTAACCCTGAGTCAGAATTTTCCACTACTCAAAAATTACTGTACCAACCTCACTTCCACCCTTCTGCCTTCTTCCTTGGCCGCTTTCTGATCTTTCGTTGCGCCATATCCCTTGGCTACAATTCTTCTTCTTACAATTCCCCGATGATTGAGGTAGTCGAGTACGGTAATGGCCCGCTTGTTGGAAAGTTCACGGTTGAGTTCATCACTTCCTTCTGCCGATGCAAAGCCAGAAATCTCGATCGACAAATCCGGGTATTGATTTAACAATTTCAATAATTCATCCAGGGAGGTATTGTACTGTGGTTTGAGTTCACTCTTGCCTGCATCAAAAAATATTTTTGCAAACTTGGCCAAGACAGTCTGATCATGTTTCGGTGCGGGCGCTGACTGTTCCTTTTTCTTTCTTAATTCTTCCGACATCACCATAGTGGGTAGTGAAAAAATGTTTTTACCTTCTACCATCTTTTGCTCAAATTTGCTTTCATCGCTTTCATCATAGTAGTAGGTACGTTTGGCTACATCGATCTTTGAATTCTTGGTCTCATCGAAATTAATATCATCAATGGGGTCACTGTGCTCAATCAGTTCGGCCAAATAATTTATCCCCGTTGTATCGTTAGCCGACATAAGATCCAGCATCATATCATATACATCGACAGAACCGCTCTTCACCAGTTTGGCTTCATGTGTTTTCCGGAGTTCGGTCTTGACATCCTGATCGGTATCATAAAATGCATTCTTCACCTGAACCTCCTGACCCACCACCACATCAAATTGCTTTATGGTTCTTAAATTTATCTGCTGGTATAATTCATAAAAATAAGTTTGGTTGGGAATATTGACATTCAGCGTGTAAGGAAGGAATCCTTCTGACTCAATAATAATATCGTAATTTTTTGATGGCGGAAGTATGATCAGATAATCTCCTGTTTCCGGATCGGGGTTGTACACAAACTCCATGTTCTTTTTTGTATCAACATCGACCAAATACATTTTGGTTGGAATGGGCTTGCCTGTTTCACCGTTCAGAATCCTGCCTTTGATCATCGTCAGCGGAATGCCGGTGGCGTTGGGCGGCATATCCAGATAATAGATATCCTGCCCACCTTGCCCACCTTTGCGGTCGGACGAAAAGTAAGCACGCTTGCCATCTGCTGTGAGCGTAAAATAGTTGTCATTGGCAGTGGTGTTGACCGGGTAACCCATGTTTTCAGGCTTGGTCCATTTGCCATTGATCAGTTTGGTTTGGAAAACATCGCGGCCTCCCATTGTGCTGTGGCCATTCGAAGTAAAGAAAAGGGTACTTTGATCGGGATGGATAAAGGGAGCATCTTCATCATCGGCTGTGTTGATCTCCGGACCCATGTTGACGGGGGCGCCCCATGTCTTATCCGGCTTCATTTCCGTTTTCCAAATATCCAGACCACCTTTTCCACCTTGTCTGTTGCTGGCAAAATAAACCACTTTTCCATCAGGGGTAATGCTTGCCGTCGATTCCAAAAATCGCGAGTTGACGGTGGGCGTAATCAAAGTAGGCTTGGACCATTCGTCGCCATTTTTACTGATTTGAAACAAACTGCCCTCATCGTCGATTCCGCCAATAAAGACCAGCATTTTCTGCCCATCCGGGGAAATACCTGCCGTACCAACGTTGTATTCCGAGGCAATGGGCACGACTTTCGGCTCAGTCCAGTTACCGGATTTGTTATAGCTGATATAAATTTCTTCAATAAACTTATCCCCTGAACGCGTTCTGCCCTTGTTCGGAACCAGCACCGTGTAAGCCATTACACTTTCATCGGCAGAAACCACGGGGTTGTATTCCGTATAGGCGGAGTTGACCGAGCCTGGGAAGTTATGCACTTTAATATCCCTGGGTACCGACATCAATGCAACGGCATTATGGCACATCTCTATACCCCTGTCGGCATCTGCTTGTGCTTTCTTGTCGGCCTTGGTCAGTGATTTGTAAAGTGTGAAAGTTTCCAGCGCTTTATCCAATTGCTCATTCCTCAAATAAAGCTGTGCCAGGTCAAAATTGACGGATACAGGAATTCCGTTTCCACCCTTCAATGCATACTCAAAGTAAGAGATCGCTTTTATCTGATTATTAATGTCTTGTGATTTTTGATAGCATACACCTGTCTGAAAGTAGACCTTGGCTTCCTTTACACCTGAGTTCAAAGCTTCCAAATACAACGGCAAAGCCTGCTCATATTTCTTATATCCGAAAAGTTGCTGTGCCTCGGTTAAAGCTTTGGTGTTTTGTGCAGCAACATCGAAAAGTACAAATAGTGCGAAAATGGTGGTAAAAAGCTTATTCATAGCAGTGTCTATATTTCTGAAGAACATATAAAATAAGTCACAATGCTAAAGCAATCAGGAGCATCATTTAGTGCTTTTCCAGCTCGAATCTTACAGGAGAAGCATTAAATTCGACAAAGCGAAATATGCCAATTGATCAAAATCTCTTTAAATGACTGTAAATCAAGTACTAAATAGTTATCAAACGAAGTCATTTGCCCATTGGAATTTTCGGTAAATCTTTCCAAATTTAAAGGTTAAGCCAAATTCTCATGTTAAGTAGAATCCTAAAAATGCTGGACGTTGAGCCGGAAGAATCTGGCCCGGTGACCTTGCTGCTGATTATCAGCTTCTTAATGGGCTTGTTCCTGGCCACATTTACTGTTGGAGCACAAACACTGTTCTTAAATAATTTCACGGAGAACTTTGATTTACCACGTGCCCTGGCTATTTCCGGAGCATATGGTATTGCCATCACCTCCATTTATAACTTTCTGGAAGGTCGGTTGCGATTTGTCATCCTTGCTTCTCTTAACCTGGTATTGGTGATTGCCTTTGCCGCCTTTATTGAGTTTGGCGACACCCTTGTTCCGGATATCAACGATCTTTACTATTTTGGATTTACGCTCGTATTGCCGTTCACTTTTATCACCAACCTGGTATTCTGGGGATCCTTTGCCCGGATGTTCAATCTTCGCCAATCAAAACGGATCATAGGCAGCGTGGATTTGGGGATGGATGCTGCTTCAATTCTCGCTTTTTTCACGATCCCTGTTTTGCTGGGGCTGGGTGTAGAAGTAAAGTATCTGTTTACCATTGCGCTATTCAGTGTGATTGGATATTTACTACTCTTTATCCGGCTGGGTACACTTTATATCAAAGAAGGCAAGGCAAAGGCCGATGGTTCTGATGTTGATCACCATAAGAAACTATCCCCCATTGAGTTTTTGAAAAACAAGTATATCGTACAGATGGCCTTGTTCGTCATCATTTCCATGGTGGTATTAAGATTTGTGGACTACTCTTTCTTTAACGTTACCACCAAACAATTTGACAAAGAAGGGCTACCCTACTTCCTTAGCTTCTTTGAAGCAACCATCGTCATTTTCAGTTTCTTGTTCACCACTTTTGCCACCGACCGGATCAACCAGGATTATGGCTTGCGGGTATCCCTACTGATCAATCCCATTCTGCTGATCTTATTCACTGCATCTGCATTGGGATTGGGTTTTGCTTTTGGGTTTGATGTTACTAAAGTGGGCTCCGCCGCTACCTACTTTTTTATTACGGTGGCGATGAGTAAGCTTTTTGTCAATTCGTTTCGCGATGCGATCGACACACCGACATTCAAGTTTTATTATGTTCCCATCGATAAGACCATAAAAATTGATACCCAAACAAAAATTGAAGGTATTGTCACCGCCCTGGCGAGTACCATTGCCGGTGGTTTGATCGTGTTGATCAACCAATTTAAAATCTTTGATCTCCTTTCCATCACCATGTTTACACTACCCTTGCTGGGTGCCTGGTATTGGGTGACCAACAAAATGTATAAGGGGTATCGCGAAACACTGCAAGGTTCGCTGGTTAAGAATAAATCGACCCTCGAAAAGGAAATGGTAAAGGAATACACCATGGACGGGGTCTTGGAAAAAGAAGTGCGCAGCACGGCCGAAGAAAAAGTAATTTATGGTTTGCGGCTGATGGAAAGATTGGAACCTGCCCTGTTTGAATCTTCTATTATACAACTCGCGGACAGTGACCTTAAAAAAGTAAAGCAATTTGCGCTGGGTAAAATTCAGGAATTGGGGATCGGTCAGGAAAATAGTGAAACCAAAAACCTGGCAAATCAGGCGGTAGGATCTGCTGAGGATAGTGATCTACTTTCCATCTCAGGGGAAAAACTGATGAAGTTGAGTAAGTCGGTAAAGCAGACCGATCGAATGCTGGCAGCCAAGCTGTTGCGAAAACTAATCAGCCCTAAAACGATATTCATACTTCTTGAATTGTTGCGTGACGCAGATCCCAAAGTAAGAAATGAAGCGTTGCTCACTGCCCGGCGGGTCAAACGACCTGAAACCTGGAATGTTTTGATTGATCTCCTTTCGTCACCGGTGTATGCCTACCCTGCCGCTTCTGCACTAAAGGAGGCCGGTGCGCCAGCGCTCCAGGTGCTCGAGGCTTCTTTTCACAAATCGGCTCAAAGTGATTTGGTTATGCTCAAGATCGTTCAGATCATGGGACATATCGGAGGCCCGGAAGCATTGGGGCTTTTGTGGAAAAAAATTGACTATCCGGATAAGCGGATCGTGAAGCAGATTCTTTACTCGCTTAGGTTTATTAATTACCGCGCAAATGGCCGGGAAGCCTTGGCTGTCAAGGATTTGCTTGATGTTGAGATGGGCAAAACCTTATGGAATCTCGCCGCCCTGGATGAGTTGCCGGATAAGGTAGAGTTTGCCGTCTTAAAAGGCGCGCTGCAGGAAGAAGTAGTAGACAATTATGATCAGATCAGTTTGTTGCTCGCCCTTTTGTACGATCCAGAGTCAGTGCAGTTAGTCCGCGAGAATATTGAAACAGGAACTCCGGATGGCATAGCGTATGGATTGGAGTTGCTGGACCTCTTTGTCGATAAGGACCTCAAGCCAAAACTGGTGCCCTTGCTGGATGATATGGCAACGAAAGACAAGCTTGAATTGCTGCAGATTTATTTCCCCCGCGAAAGCTACAATCCGGTTCAGGTCATCAATTATATTCTGAACCGCGATTTTAATTTCAATAACCGCTGGACTAAGGTTTGTGCAGTCTATGCTTCGGCTTTCATTTCTAATTTCCGGGTGAGTCGCGGTTTGATAAGCCAGATGTTTAACCGCGATAAATTTTTACAGGAAGCATCGGCATGGGTGATCTATAACAAGGATAAATCGGTGTACCACACAATCTCGGAACGCCTGCCACACAAAGACAAAAAATTTCTGGATTCCTCTATTGAGAACAACCAATTACTCGACGGTTTAGACGACGGATTTTTCCTTGGAATTGAAATGATCATGTTTATCAAGGGATTGCCCGCCTTCAAAAATATTCCCGGAAACTCGATTTGTGATCTGGCCGATAAAATAATGCCGCTGGACTTGAAACCCCTGGATCGGATTGTATTCAACAAGTCGGATGAAGCAACCCCCATTCTGATTGTCGCCATTGGAGAAATCAAATTGAAAAATGGAACAGAAGAAATAGCCACCCTGAAAAATGGAAGTGTATTTGGAGACCTCTTCCAGGAAGGCCAAACGTTAACCGTAACCGAAGCGCAAGCCACAGAGCGTTCTGTCGTGTTCAGGATTAATTTACCCGATTTCTATTTTGTTTTGGCCAATCATATTGAATTGGTGCAAGGTCTTATTAATAATGTCACCGGCAAAAAGTCAAAAGTAGAATTGTAACAACAAATTTACCCTTAATTAAAGAACCCTATGGCATTAGATATTGATGTATTAATCCACTTCGCCGACAAAGACAATGAAACGGCCAAGAAAAATGACATGGGCTGGGTTACGCAGTTCAAACGATTTCTTGAGCTTATGCTCTATCAGGTGCTTGGCACCAAGCCCAATGTTGTTCTCAAGTCAGAGTTTGATTCGGCTACTGCGTCGACATTCGATAACGCTGCCGTTCTGGTTACCATTTTATCAAAAGACTTTGTGCATTCAGGCCGCTGTCTGGATACGGCGGAGGCATTTTTCAAAGCGACTTCTGCTTCCAAATTCAACCGGGTATTTAAGGTTTTGAAATCACCTCTCACCCTCCAGGAACAGCCACCACGTCTTCGCGATTTGCTGGGCTACGACATGTACCAGCTCGACACCGAGACCGGACAGATGAAAGAATACTCCGACTTCTTTAGTCAGGAGGCGGAAAAACAATATTGGATGAAGATGGTTGACCTCGCCTACGACATCCATGAAACCCTGTTGATGCTGAAACAAGGTGACATGAAGACGGAGGTTAAGAATATTTTTAAGCGCAAAACCATTTACCTCGCTGAGACCGGTCACGATTTATCGGTTCAGCGAAACATCATCAAGCGGGAGCTTCAACGTCATGGTTATATTGTTCTCCCCAACCACACCCTACCCACCCAAAATGCGGAACTGGAAAAAAGTGTGAAGAAAGATCTCGAAGAAAGTGCGCTGTCCATTCACCTTATCGGAAGTGCTTATGGTGAAATACCGGAAGGGGCAGATTTATCCGTTGTGGATATTCAAAACCGCCTGGCCGCTGAAACAGCGGTGGCCAAACGCGGACGCAAGGAAGAATTTTCGCGTTTGATTTGGATTGCCCCCAATCTCAAAAATGCAAGCGACAAGCAACGCTCTTTCATCGATACCATCCGCAGGGACACGGAGGCTCAGGAAGGCGCTGAGATTTTGCAGAATCCACTCGAGGATTTCAAAAACATCATGCGCGAAGAACTGTTGGAGTCCCTGGAAAGAAAAGGAGAGGATGATTATGCGGGTAAATCAATTTACCTCGTCCATGATCGCATCGACCACGCGGAAGTAAAACCATTTATGGAGGCCATCGAGAAATCAGGTTTCAAAGTTTTGATACCTGAGTTTGAAGGCGACCTGCTGGAGTCAAGGAAGAAACACATCGAAAACCTGCGCACGTTTGATGGCGCTGTCATTTTCAAGGGAAAAGTAAATGACCAGTGGGTTCGCATGAAAGTGCTGGATCTGTTAAAGGCACCCGGATTTGGAAGAAAAAAACCCATTCGTGGCAAAGCAATTCTTTCCGAAAACCAGGCGGGACTGGAAGGGTTTAAGAATCAAAACCTGACATTAATCAGCGGAGATCAAAATAAATCACTTGAATCATTACGACATTTTTTAGAAGAATTTAAAGCTTAATCATTATGAGCCAGATTGACGAAACGCAGGGCACTACCACAGCGGTAGCGGCCAGCAACCCATTCCCAGGCCTTCGACCTTTCAAAATTGAAGAGAGTCATCTCTTCTTCGGTCGTGAAGGACAAAGTGATGAGGTCCTTCTCAAGCTTTCGAAGCACCGCTTCGTGGGCGTTATCGGTCCTTCAGGAAGTGGTAAATCTTCTTTCATTTATTGCGGGGTTTTGCCAATCCTCTATGGTGGCTTCCTCACCGATGCCAGCCCCAACTGGGAAGTAGTCGTAGCCCGACCGGGAGCCGGACCCATTGATAATTTGGCGGAGTCGCTATTAAAGACCTCGCGCGAATATAATTGGGCCGATCCCGAAGACAAAAAAATAAAACGCACCATCGTTTCCACATTGCTGAGAAGCAGTTCATTGGGATTGGTTGAAGCCATTCAGCAATCCCGCCGTTCTGAAGATATCAATTATTTAATTCTGGTTGACCAGTTTGAAGAGCTCTTCCGCTTCAAGGACAGCACCGACCCTGGCTCCGTGGATGAAACCCTGGCCTTTGTCAATTTGCTGATGGAGGCGATCAACTATCCTGACTCTCCGATCTATGTAGGCATAACGATGCGTTCCGATTTTATCGGAGATTGTGCTCAATTCCCAGAACTTACACGCAAGATCAACGACAGTCACTACCTCATCCCACAAATGACGCGCGATCAAAAGCGCCGCGCAATTGAAGGACCTGTGGCGGTGGGTGGCGCAAATGTTTCTCCCCGTTTGGTACAACAACTGCTCAATGACCTCGGCGATAATCCGGATCAGTTGCCGATCCTCCAGCACGCGCTGATGCGCACGTGGAGTTATTGGACCCAATATAAAGATTACGACGATGAGGCGCTGGACCTCAAACACTATGAAGCGATTGGTACCATGTCGGAGGCCTTGTCGCAACACGCGAATGAAGCCTACGACGAACTCGACGATGAACAAAAACGCATTTGCGAAATCATCTTCAAGGCGATCACCGAAAAACGCGGTGAGAACTTTGGAATACGACGCCCTACCAGGTTGAATGAGATAGCGGCGATTGCGGATGTTTCTGAAGAAGATGTAATCGGTGTGATTGAAAAATTCCGTGAACCGGGAAGGTCACTCCTCACCCCTTCGCACGGAACTACATTGGGGCCCAAGTCCATGATCGATATTTCGCATGAGAGTTTAATGCGGATTTGGGTTCGTTTGAAAAACTGGGTTGATGACGAAGCGGAAGCGGTACAAATGTACACTCGTCTAGCCGAAGCCGCCGCACAATACCAGGTGGGCAAGGCCGGCCTATGGAGGCCACCGGATTTACAACTTGCGTTAAACTGGCAAGCCAAGCACAAACCCACCTTGGTATGGGGACAGCGTTACCATCCTGCTTTTGAGCGGACGATGATTTTCCTCGAATACTCCAAAAAAGAATTCGAGACCGAGCAGCGCATCAAGGAAATGGAAGCCAAACGGAGACTGCAACGCGCGCGGGTTGTAGCCCTTGTATTAGGTGCATTCCTGGTTGTGGCATTGATTGCGTTTGTCTATGCTTTGGTCCAGCAAACTGCTGCGGTTAAAGCCCAAAGGGAAGCAACTGAAAATGCGATCAAGGCCGATAAGAATGCCGCATTGGCAAAAACGGAGGCGACCCGGGCCAATGCAGAAGCAATTGCCGCCAAGAAAGCAAGGGACGAGGCGGTGAAAGCGCAAGAAGAAGCTGATAGGCAAAGAATCGCGGCTGTACAGGCACGCAAGGACGCAGAAGAGAATTTGGTCCGCGCAGAAAAAGCTGAGAAATCAGCTATCGCGGCTCGAAATGACGCTGTTAAGAATGAAAAAGCTGCCCGTACGGCTGAGAAAGAAGCAACCGCTCAGAAGAATAAAGCCCAACGTGAGCGCTACCTCTCTGTTGCAAAAGCCATAGCTTTGAAATCAAAAGAACTGAAAAATGACGCGGAGGTGGAAGCATTGCTCGCCCAGCAGGCGTACAATTTCAATACAAAGTACACTGGGTATCCTTATGACAATGACATTTACAACGGGTTGTTTGCGGCATTGCATGCCTACAAAGATCCATTGACGATGAGCCTTGCGGGGCATGACAAAGGTGCCGCCAGAGCGATTGTTACGCGCAGTACAAATGCCAACTTATATTCCGGCGGCAGTGACGGGCGCGTTTTGCGTTGGAGCAACCAAAATGGCACCTGGGTGAGTGAGGTAGTGAATCAATTTAGCGATTATCAGATTTATTCCATGGATATTAGTCCCGATGGTAGCAATCTAGCTGTTGGAGGGCTTTTTCCGGCTGATCGAAATGCTAATTATGTGCTCCTCATTAATCTCAATAATCCCGGTGGCGAAGCCAAGAAAATAACCGGTTACAAATCAGATATTGAGAATATTAATTTCACACCCGACGGGAAAGGATTTTATGCGAGATGCAATTCGGGCTATAGCATTATGTATTCCGATTTAAATAGCGCCAAAGAGATCATCAATTCCAAGGAAAAAATCACTTCCATTGATCTGAGTCCAGATGGTACCAAGTTGGCTGGAGCGGGTGTGGAGGGAAACCTTTATGTCTGGGATATCCGAAATAATTATTCAGTGTCTACCTATCCCATTCTTAATAAAAGGGACATTCTCGCTGTCGCTTATATGCCGGATAGCCGAAGGCTTGTATTGGGTGATGAATATGGTATTGTCAGAATTGTTGATTCCGGGGTGATCTGGCGTGAACTCCCAGGCCATACCTCACAAATCGAACAGATCAAATTCAGTAACTCCGGTAAGTTTATGGCCACGGCCAGCAAAGACGGTGACGTAAGGCTTTGGAATATCAATGAACTTAACGAACAACCCCAGGTGCTGAGTGACCATACGTGGGTCTGGAGTGTGGCCTTTACGCCGGATGACAGGCAATTGATCGCCGGTCTCCACAATAAGGAAGAAACAGTGGAGGGAGTAAACGAAGCTATACATGCCTGGCCAACTCAAATACCTATGATGGCTAACGAGTTGTGCAAGAAGGTGAAAAGAAATATGACCAAGGATGAATGGTCACAATACATGCGGGAGTTGACCTATGAGTCCACGTGTCCGAACCTACCCGCCAACAATAAATAGCGCGCATGAAGAAATTTCTATTATTGGCTGCTCTGGTGTTGATGCTGAAGGATTCGGCTTATGCACAAATCACAAATTGTACCCAGGTATTGAGGTTGGCACAATCCACTTACGAACAAGGTCGTTTACATGAGCTGCCCACGTTGATGGACGATTGTCTTAAAAAAAGCGAGGCCGACGGCGGCTTTACCAAGCAGCAACGGGTTGATGCCTACCGATACCTCACCTTGGCTTACATCTATCTGGAAGAGCCTGAAAAAGCAGATGAATCCATGCTCAACCTGCTTCGCACTGATCATTATTTTGAGATCAATCCAAATGTTGATCCTGCGGAGTTTGTCGGATTGTACCATACTTTTCGTACTACACCAGTGTTCAGTATTGGAGCAAAGTTTGGGGTCAATGGCACGTTGCCTTTTCTATCCAAAAACTATTATGTGGGCAATGCGGGTAATGGAAAAGGAAAATATAGTTCCGTGATTGCCTTTCAGGCAGGCGTGGTTTTTGAAAAGAATTTCTTCGAGCAATCCAAAAACAAAACCTTAAAGAGAATAACGTTTGCTCCGGAGTTATTATATACTATCCGCAGCCTGTCGTATTCAAATCCTTCTGTATTTTTGGGTGACTCGACGGGAACCAGCGTAGCCGCCTTAACGGTTTCCCCGGCCAAGCAAACATGGCTTGATTTGAATCCGATCTTTCAATATAAATTAAAAGATAAGGGACTCAATCCTTATGTCGGATTTGGACCCGGTATCAGTTACTTATTGAATGGTCCCAATCAATTGACGCTGACCCGGATCAACAGTGTGGGGACCGTCAGCGGACCTCCTGTCGTGGCAACCGCTACGTACAATAAACTGATTACATCACTGATTGCAGTGGCCGGTATCAAATACCAGTTTGGTTCTATTAAATTGACAGCAGAGGTGCGTGTGCAATACGGTCTGACTAATGTGATCAACAAGAGTTCAAGATCAAATTCAGAACAGGTATTTGATTATGCTTATGTGCCCGGCAATTGGAATCAATTAAATGCCATGGTCAACATCGGCTTCGTGTTTCCGTATTACAATCCGATCAAAAAACTACATAAAAAATAGACTCAATAAAGTCATTCAATGAAACGAATTTTACTTTTTCTGCTGCTCGGGGTAGTAGCTTGCGGTAAGGAAAGTGGTGTGTCACCTGGAAATGCCTCCACTTTTGTGCGCTATTTTAATGGTGGAAACAATGACGTTGCCGCCTCCGTAATCCAGACTTCCGATAAGGGGTTGCTGATTTTGGCTACCACTCAGATCAAACTCACGGAACTTTCAGTAGCCCGGTACAAAATAAAACTGATCAAGACGGATGCTAATGGCAACGAACTTTGGCAAAGATTTTATCCGGAGTTTGCTCCTTCGAAGGAAGTAGTCTCGGATACCAGCAATTATCAGGCGGGTGGTATTTATGTGTTGGGGGATGGAACCATTGCCATTGCCGGTACGCACATTTTAAAAAGCGGATTGTCCAATGTACTGCTGCTCACCACCGACAAAGAAGGTCTAAATCCCAAAGATATCACCCTGTTTTCTCAGAAAAACACGATTGGTACGGCCGTCTCAGTCACTCCATTTAATGGCAGTACTCAATATTTGATTTCCGGTACCATCCTGGATGAGGGGATCAAGGAGAACCTTTTCGTAGCCCGGGTTAATACTCAACTTACTGCCTCCCCGTGGTCCACTGCCTATGGTAATGGCATTGTCGTCTCGATGGCCAATAAGGTTTATCTCGATCCCTCCAATAGCTTTTTATTTTCAGGTGGAACGATAAATCGAACCTCAACAACCGCTATCCGGCTGGCAGATGTTCAGATCGACACATTAAATCCCGGAGCCATCGTTTCCGATGTTCCCATCGGCAATCCGGCTTTTAACGTGGTGGGCAATGACTTTTGTCGTTTTGGACAAACCTGGGCTTTTGTTGGAAGTACCGACGAGAAAAAAGATGGCACGGTAGGCGATTTTGACATCCTCTATGAACGCGTGGATCTCAACCAGGGTATCGTACTTTCCCATCAGACTTTCCCCATTGACGGGGTAGGCCCAACCCACGATGGCTCAAAACAAAATGATGTCGGAAATTCTATTTGCACAACGCAAGATGGGGGGTTACTATTACTGGGTACGGTGAATTCACAAGGAGCATTCGGGAGGGGCGGCAAGGATTATTATTTGATCAAAATTAACGCTTTCGGTACCGTAGAATGGACAGAGTTGTATGGCAGCAAATTCGACGACAACGGAGTTCAGGTAATCCAGGCCAGTGATGGTGGATATATCGTGCTGGGTACCACAACCCTTGCCAACTTAAAATCCATCATGCTGATGAAAACGGGGAAAGATGGGAAGATTCAATAATTTCAGAGAACAGTTTGTATCTATAACAGTCAACTATGGATGTTTTTATTTCGCTGATTTGAGTTGAGTCGGCATCAATGGAAGTTTGATCATTG
The DNA here is from genome assembly GCA_043785125.1 of Bacteroidia bacterium. GTDB lineage: Bacteria > Bacteroidota > Bacteroidia > Cytophagales > Cyclobacteriaceae > ELB16-189. Next base: position 1,042 of record JAYVXP010000151.1, on the reverse strand, counting down.
CTTTCATTTTTTGGAAAAATATTGATCAACTCAAAAATTAATTTATCGAACGCAGCATAAGATTAAACCTATGAAGATTTTTAACAGGATTGCCGGATTACTTTTAGCTTTATTTTCTTTTGGAAATCTTTTTGCACAGGTTGCGCCAACTACTCAGGCTTCCAATATAACCTTTACATCGTCTGGGAGTACTACTTCACTCACCCTAAAATGGACGAACGGCAATGCCGTTGCAAATGGGGGACGAATAGTCATTATTAACACCGTCGCCATTACTGCAACAGATGATCCGACCACGGCTACAGCATATGCCGGCAATCTGGCTTTTGGTTCTGCTCCCGCCATTGGTGGCGGAACGGCAAAAGTGGTTTACAATGAATTGTTTAGCGGTACAGGGGGAACAACCGGAATTACGGTCACGGGACTGACTGCCAACACAACTTATTTTTTTAAAGTTTATGAATTCAATGCTAATCCAGGACCCCTCAACCAAACCTACCAGGTAGGTGGAGGAATTAACAATCCCAAAAGCAGATCCACCACAGTCATCACCACGCCAGGCACTCAAACCACGGCAATAAATTTCCCCTCCACCACAACCACTTCACTCAATTTACAATGGACGAAAGGAAACGGTACCGGTGGAAGAATTCTATTGGCGAAAACAAGTGCCTTTGTTGCCGGGGATTATCCCGCGAACGGAGACTCTTACACCTACACAGGATTGAGTTTCACCGGGGGCACAGCCATAGGACCCAATGGTGCCGTGGTCGTTTATTCTGAAGCCGCCGCCGGAACCGGTGGAACGGCAGGAGTTACCGTAGCGAGTCTCACTGCGGGTACAAGCTACTTCTTTGAAATATTCGAATTTGATGGCGCAGCCGGAACTGGAAAAGAAAGTTATAAGACCACTTCCGGTGGTGGAAACCCAAACAATCTTTCGACAATCATTTCGACTACACCCTCCACCCAGGCCAATGCCATCACCTTCGTCGGAACCGGATCCAGCACAACCCTTAAAGTCAAATGGACAAATGGAAAT
>JAYVXP010000150.1:0-5010 GCA_043785125.1 Bacteroidia bacterium | reverse complement strand
TTAAGCCAAAAACCCACAAAAAACACCCTCCCGACAAAAAGAATGTATACGCAATACCGATATTTGTCGTGTACATGCAATACCGATACACGGTTGTTGTGGGGCATTTATCTTGGGACAAATTTCACCAATGAATAAAATACTAATTTTTGCAACTCTGATTATAATTTCTGGATTTCAAAGTAAAGAGCCTAGAAAATTTAATTATCGAATATTAGGAAACGGTAAGCCAACAATTATTGTCGATGTGGCAATGGGAGAAACTCTTCAAAGTTGGCACTCCCTTCAAGCAAAACTAAGCAAGTTGACAACTGTTGTGACTTATGACCGATTAGGACTCGGGAAGTCAGACACCACAAGCGTACCAAGGACAATTGAGAATTTAAGTAGAGAGCTAAATGAATTCTTGACGAACAATAAAATCCCAGGACCTTATTTGCTGATTGGACATTCGTTAGGGACTTCTATCCTACGAAAATACCAAAATGATCATCGTGAAAACGTTTTGGGAATGATTTTGATTGATCCGGTTCACGAAGACCAATTTGATAGACTTATTGCAGTTAAATCTAAAGAGGAACAAGAAAAGACAATAAGGTGGAGGGAAAAATTTGAGATGACACTTAAGAATGGAGAGAGAAATGAAGCAATTATGTACCATCAACAGATGGCGGCCATGAGAGAAGTTAAATATCCAACCAATATACCAATAACAATAATTGGTTCATTTAAAATAGGCCCTGGAGCGACCGAAGAGGATCGACAAATTAAGAAAGAACTTTTTAATCAATGGTTAAATCAAGCTCCACAAATAAGGTTAATAGCAACGACAAAGAGTGGACATTACATTCAAAATTCAGAGCCAGAGCTATTGATTGACGAGGTAAAATTGCTGATTGAAAAATTAAGAGCAGAGCAAAGATAAACGCCCCACAGCAATGTGCATATTTCATTTGGCTGGTTCAGTGTTGCATTGTAGTTTTAGTTTCATAATTTCGTTCACACACGTGGGGCAGATTAGTTTTCAAAATCAGCCAAACGCAATATGCACTCACGTTACGCGCCACCGCGAAAAGTATTGCCCCCGCTCTTGGTCCCGACAGATTGCTTCACCGATGCGCGAGGTTATGTATTTCAATCTTCTTTCGCACGTATGGGACAATGAAGTACTTCGTAGTTAGTATCGTGCGGCCTCGCACCCGCCCAACAAGTTCTTTCATCTTGCCTGATAATGTTGCTCTTCGTTGATAAACCCACGCTCGCTCTCATCAAGGAGAGTTCAGTGCGTCTGCCACAGCGTGTTAGTCTGTTGACAAAGGGTAGGAAGCGGCGACGCATAACAAAACGCTATCGGTCAGCGCCGGGTGAAGGTTAAAATAAAAAGTTATCTTGCTATTAAATTTTGGTTAGTGGCGCAGGTCGCAACTGGTCGGGCTTAACATTTCGCTTCGCTTCATTTTTAAGCCCTCCTATTCCGGCACCGAACCGATAGCTAGACGTTGCCGGCAAGCCCTTTCGACGTCTATGTTTCACGATTTAAATTTGTAAATTTGAACTATGCTTCGGGTAAAGGACTATATCAACATCGACAAAGAAATCCTATCTGGGAACCCAGTGTTTAGAGGGACAAGAGTTCCTATTCAGACGCTATTTGACCACCTGGAGAAAGGAATTCCTTTGGACGAGTTCCTGGAGGACTTTCCTACAGTGAAGAAAGATCAGGCAGTGGCTGTCATTGAAATGGCAAGTAAGCTTTTGTCCTCCAAAAACATCGAGCAAATTTATGAGACTGCTGCTTGATGAGAATCTTCCCAAAAGATTAAAGCAGGACCTAAAAGAACATGAAATTTTCACAGCCGCCGACAAGGGCTGGACAGGAATCTCAAACGGAAAACTATTGCAGCTTTTGATAGAAAATCAATTTGACGCGTTGCTAACTTTTGACAAGAATCTCCAATACCAACAGAATTTTGCAAAATATTCAATCGCTGTCCTCGTATTAAACGCACCGGACAACAGTTACATGACGCTGAAAAAGATGGTACAAAAAATAGAAGAAGTACTGAGAACAGAATTAAAGAATGGACCGATAGAAATTTCGGTTTAGGGCCAGCCGGCAACAAAGTGTATGACGTCATGGTGGGGGCTCGCAGTAAATCAAAATAATTATCTTCGTTTCATGTATCGGTTCGTGGGACAGTTCGCAGCGGTCGGTCTTGGCATGCTTCGCATTACCAAGCCCTCCTAACCCCACCACGCCGCATACACCAACGTGTGTGTCTTGAACCAAGTCCATTTGTAAGGACAAGGATGCTGTACAGAAGATGGAAGACTTTTGAAACTCATTAGAAAGTGTGGAGGTCGAGCGAACCGAACTGGCCAACGTTCAATGAGAAGAAAGAGAGCAGGCCTTCCGCAGACGACTGTCAGAGGTAGTTTGCAAACCGCCTTATGCTGCAGAAAGCGGAAACTTTCCTTGTGGTGAACGATAAGGGAAAAACGCGAACAACGATTCGCGAAGGTGCGTGTTGATGAGCTGAATAGATTGAACCAGCGACTGACGCCTCGTAATGTAAAAGAGACGATGTTGAAAGCAGATAATTACGTTAGTATCTGTTAGAAGTGCAATGGATGATCTGATTACTGATTGCATAGCATCCGGGGTAAAGCTGGCAGGTGTCTCATCCCGCCAATGCGGGGACATCAATATTGGCTTTTGTAGGGAACAAGAGAAGTTGCTACCGTCCTGATGAGTTAAGGAAAACCATCGGGCATGTAAGGATAACATGAGGTTGTAAAGACACATCTTGAGCGAATAGTGGAGCCACAGTTTCATGATAGCTCATTTGGGTATCGACCAAAGAGGAATTGTCATCAAGCAGTAGCACAAGCAACGGACAATGTTTTCCGTTGTGACTGGGCGATTGATCTTGATATCAAGAGTTTCTTTGACACGATAGACCATGAGTTGTTACTGAAAGCGGTTACACACTACTGTAAGGATAAGTGGGTATTGCTTTATGTAACACGGTGGCTGAAAGCAGGTATTGTGCAACAAGATGGGAGTTATGTAGACCGGGTGAGCGGAACGCCACAAGGGGGAGTAATCAGTCCGTTGTTGGCCAATATTTTTCTACATGTGGCATTCGATAAATGGATGGAGATAAACTATCCTAACAAGCCATTTGAACGATACGCTGACGACATCGTAGTGCATTGCAGGACGGAACGGCAGGCGAAGTATCTTTTATCAGAGATAGCGCTGCGTCTATCCAACTGCAAACTCACAGTACAGAAAGGGAAGACAAAGATTGTGAACCTGAGAGGAAGCTCAGAGAAGAAATATGCTCGGAGTTTTGATTTTCTTGGTTTCACGATCCGGCCACATTGGTTTAGGTTAGAAACTTTCGAGCCTTGGGATGCGCCCTCCAAAAAAATTTCCCAAAAAAAATTTTCTATATGTCAATATGCATGAGGGATGTGTATTAAAGAGGTACCATGTTAAAGGGTTCCCCGAATGCTTTTGTCGACGGGGGTGGGTTCAATTTTTGGTAGATATGAAAAAAATAACCCTTTTTGCGATACTGCTAATTTTCCCCGGAATAATCCAACGGGTTTATTAACTTAGTCCCAATCTCATGAAAACCTTATCCAGAATATTCGACAAGGGGAAACTGAATTTCATTTTTCTAATTGTGGCAGCTGGAATTGTTTATTTTCCCGTAAAAGCACAAAACGCAGGTGAAATTTGGGGTATGACAACTGCCGGTGGAATCTCTGGCGTGGGCGTCATTTTTAAAACAGCTTCGGACGGTTCTAGTTTGACAGTTAAGCATAATTTTTCCAGCCCTGGTGGTAGTACCCCTAGGAACAGTTTGTTTCAATCAAAGTCCGGCAAAGTTTACGGCACAACCGCAACTGGAGGAACAGGAGCCTTTGGGACACTTTTCGAGCTCAATCTTGTTACAGGGACACCGATAATCAAAGTCAACTTTGGTGATGCCCTAGGCAATAATCCGGATGGCGCAGTCGTAGAATACAATGGCATACTTTACGGTCTGACTCAAGGTGGTAGTCTTAACAACTCAGGTACAATTTATTCCTATGATCCGGTCAATAATACAGTCAATAAACTCGTAGATTTCTCAGGAGGACTAAACGGTTCACGCCCAAACGTAGCACTTGTTATTGCCAATGGAAAACTTTACGGAACCACGAGAGAAGGAGGTGCTAATAACCTTGGCGTGCTATTTGAATATGATCCTGTCTCGAATACTTATTCAAAAAAACACGACTTCACAACCGCTACGGGTGTATCACCAAGGGCAGCCCTGATTTTCGCTTCGAATGGGAAGCTATATGGTAATACGAATCGTGGAGGTGCCAATAACCTTGGCGTTCTTTATGAGTATGAAATAAATACCAGCACGTATACAGTCAAAGTTGATCGAAGTTCGATATTAGGCTCCGGTTTCCCAGCACCAATGGTTGAAGGTCTGGGTGGCAAACTTTATGGAACAGCTGGTGGATCCAATGGACTTGGCGGGATCTTTGAATATGATATTAACTCAAGTTCCTATCAGGTAAAATATGATTTCAGTGTTAGCTCCGGCACATATAGCAACGGAGGATTATTGCTTGCAACCAATGGAAAGTTATATGGAATGGCAATTGATGGCGGTGCGAACAATCTTGGAACCTTTTATGAGTTTGATCCTAGCACCAACATATTTACAGTAAAGACAGATTTCACCGGCATCAATGGGGCTAATCCAGCAATTGTAAAACCAATGCAATTACAACAACTTACCCAGTCCATCACCTTTACAACCCTCATTGACATAGCAGAAACCGCAGGAACCTTTACCCTTAGTGCCAGTGCGTCTTCAGGATTACCTGTTACGTTCACTACCCAGAACACGGATAAGATAACCATCACCGGACAAAATGTTGCAATCCTTGCACCGGGCAAGGTGACCATAAAGGCTACCCAAGAAGGTAACATTAATT
>JAYVXP010000149.1:0-5010 GCA_043785125.1 Bacteroidia bacterium | reverse complement strand
TCCATCATAAACGCAAAATTCTTGGTATGGTCATCGCAATTCCTTGCAATCACATTAAACACCATTCTTCTGTACAGTTGTTCAGCTTGTGGGTAAGGTGGTCTATGGGTTTCTGGAGGGTATCATCAGAAGGTTCAACTACAGGATTTGCTATTCGCGGGTGGGATTCTATTCGATAAGCAAAAGGAGAATTATCGAACCGAAAAAGTCAATTCCATTCTCGAACTACCTCATTCATTTACACAGGCTTTGAAAGGAAATAAAAAAGGGCAAATCAAAAATTATGTTGATCTGCCCGCTTTGGTAGACCTGAGCGGACCAATATCGAACTTTTTTGTTGAAGATTTGATCCGGTTCGGGGATTTGAGGGGTTCGATAAATTTGAGGTAGTTGGCTTCCCAGACGAGGGTGTTCAGTCAATTTATTAATTTCGCATCATGGCAACTGAATTAGTCTACGTGGAGCTGAAAACAGGTCACAACGATGACGGTCCGGCATGGATTGGTAACGCAGTTTTCAATCGAACCTGGCGCACCTGCTATTTTAACGGGAAAGTATTCAAGAAGAGCCACGGTATCGGCAGCAACTTTTATGACTTGGAAACTGGAGATTCCTATTGGATCTCAGGGTTAAAAAAGCGAGGCACTAATAGACATTGGGCTGGTAAGGGTAAAATACAGATAGACCGCGAAGTTGTAGAAGACTATCTTGACCTCAAGAAATGGTATTCGCTGCCGATGGATCGGTCTATTGTGGTCGAACTTATTAATGAACCCGCAAAAGAATTGTCAAGGAATCTTGAAAACGGGAGGGAATAGGCGGCTGTTTCTATTCAGTATCTAATTGTCCGTCTTGATCTCCAATAATTTTTTCCTCTTTTTCTAAGCTGGCCTGCAGGAATTTATTTTGGATTGTGACTTAAGTTTAGATTTTGCATTATAGAAGCGCCCGTTATTATTAAACGATTTGATGTGAAATGAAGTGTCTCTCAATAATTGCATTTTTCTTAATAACAAGCTCCAGCATTGCGCAATCGAATTTCGATAAATCAAGAATCACAAAAGCGACTAATAACATTGTCACTAAGATTGTCAAGGTAAATGAACTAATGGGAAGTGCTGTTTACTACGAGGGCATTAGACCAAAACAATACGACAATTTTATTCAACTAAAAGAAACCGCCAACCAATCAGAATTGATTGAATTGACTAATCACCCGAACGGCGTAGTCCGTTGCTACTCTTTTTGGGCACTATCTTATGACAATTCAATCGACTTGTATCCACTTATCTTAAGTCACATTGGTGATGACGAATCTGTAAATACCCAATTTGGATGCATTGGTGGAAGTGAAAAAGTTGGTGATTTTTTCATAAATGTCGCCACCCCACAATACGTTGATTTGGATTCGAAGAAATTGCAGCCTCGTGAACTTGCTAACTTAGATAGCATCCTTATTTTCATGCCAAATAACTTGACGGCGAAATCAGCAGCGATCTTAAGAACAAAACCATCTGAAAATCTCTATCACAAAATAAGAGAGTTAGTAGTAAAAAATCATGACCAAAGTGCCTTGGTCTCTTTGGCTAAATATCAGAAGCAACAGGACATTGATCTTATTCTAAAGAACAGAGAAAAGAGTGAATTTGTTAATGATGGGTACTTTTTCACTTATCAAGCCATTAGTTTATTTCCCCAACCCGAATTTCTTCCCCTTCTGGAAAATAACCTAATGAAAACTCTTGAGGACACCCACTACAGCACTGAGTGGAGAGAACTTTACAAGGCAATTGCCAGCTTCAAAAATCAAAAAGCTATTGAGTTGCTTAAAGTGCCCCTCACCCAAGTAAAGCACGAAGACATAAAAAAATATCACATCGATTTTGTTTTCTCAGCATTGCAGTATTTCAAGGATCCAATTTACGATGACCTGCTCTGGACTTTATGGGCTGATGAAAAGAGAGTAACAACAGATGTCTTTATATATCTTTCAAATAAAGATCCACAAAGGGCATATGAACTGACTAGGGAGAATCTTCTGAATTCCGATGACTTATCAGGCGCTTTTTTGAGTTTTGATGAATCAAATTCAAGCAATATCACTGAATTAATGCTCAACACCGTTCTTCAACGGGACAGGGAGCTTGGATTTGAAATCATTAGAAAGAGTCTGACGGACGGAGCTGTTTTCGAATTTCAGCTTTTTGCCTCAAAAGCCGGAGAAATTAAGGACAGAACGTTTATTGAATCATTATTTGAAAGGCTTGCTAAAGAATGGAATGCTCATATCTACTTGAAAGCAGCCGAGGTCTTAATTTCTTTTAATGATCCCGAAATAAACCGACGTATTTTAGAGACAAGATCAAAGAACATCAACCTGAGAAAGGACTGGGGAGGTAAAGCCTTTGATGCTCTATTACAAAAACATGGCATTCAATGAATCGTGATTAAGTTGCATGAGTAACGGTCCAGTTATTCAGTTCCCTCAATTTGCACTTTTCTGAACTTATCAATATCCGTCAACAGCGCCTTTAATTCCTTTGGAAAATCACCAGCGCTAATGCTTGAGATGATGTTCATGTAGGAAATGCTTATGCCATACTTGTCTTGCAAATACTGATTCAAATTTGATAAAAACTCCTTTCCTGGAATTATCTTTAACCTCTTATCCAAGTCACCCCAGGCAAGGTCAAACTCCGTGAGAATTTTTTCGATTATCGTTGAAGGGTCAGTCCTTGGATCGATCTGTTTTTCAAATTTCTGCTGATGGGATTGAAGTTGGGCCTGGATTCTATATTTAAAGTCGTCGGAAATTGCGGTTAAAATGTCATTTATATTTTCATTGAATGTAATCGATTTGCCAGTTCTAGAATTCGCCTCGTCTAGTTTATCATTGATCGCCTGCTTTATGGCGTTGGGGATAATCAAGAAATTCTCGATTTCCTTCAAAGAGTGGATATGAGCAAAATGATTTCCTTTTGAAAGTTCAGCCAATTCACTTTTAACTTCATTTTCGGATCTGTAATCCCTGTCAAATATTACGGCTGAAAGAACATTACTTCCTATTGTTTTCTCTATCCCCAGTTTGAAGGCCCTTAATTTCACAGGGTTAAATCCTTCCACGGGAACAACAGCGAAATCTGTACGATTAGCGACTTGCTCAAGGCTAATTCTTCTGGCAAGCTTAGAAAAGATAGAAAAGTCTTTGCCCTCAACGAACAAGACTCGTTTAGATTTAGCAATCTGTGTTAAAATGGGGTTGAGATTTGATCCCAACGTGCGAAATATTTTTTGCAATTCGCTTGGGTCTTTTATTCTTTTCGCAGACTTCAGAGTCTTATTCACAATTAAGATATCATTAAGCTCAGCTTCACTGATAATTTCAGTTGAATGAGTAGCCATAATAATATCAGGACCAAGCGTTTTAAGCAGGACTAGTAATTGTCGTTGAAGTTCGGAGTGTAAATAAATGTCAGGTTCGTCAACAATGAAGATCGTTGATTTCTTATTCTTGATAATGTAAGTAAGCATTTGACACCAAACTTGGAAGCCGAATCCGGCCCAAAATATCTCTCGCGGAATCCGTTCTTCCGGACAAAACATATTAATAACAGGTTTGTCTCCACTCCGATTTATTTCAGGAAAATCAATATCCATTCCGGGCCAAGTGGATTTCACGAATTCCCTGAATTCCTCAAAGTCTTCATTGAAGTGATACCATATGTTTCTAAAATTCCTGGAAGCTCTGTGTGTGAGCAAGGCTAATCTTGCCGCCTCCTTTTGATAAAGAGGCTCAATATGCTCAACAGGTCCAAGGACAGGGACGTATCCTATTTCGATGTCAAATTCATCCTTAAAATCTTTAGGTGATGCAATTTCCTTTTTTTGTGATTCGCAGTTCATATAGCATACGCCCTGCGCAGGAAAGAAAACTTGAAGATATGAGCCGTTCGAGATTCTGAACCTAATAACTGCAGCCTGGCTGTCATCATAATTGCAAAACACATTCTCCGTAGCCACAGGAACCTCACTTAAATCTATTTGGTATCCCTTCACGCGGATACCTCCCGGATCCTTGATTAGAATGGGTTTTTTCGATTTGGCCTTTCTTATTCCTTCCGCTAGAATTTTGAGCGATCCAATAATGGTTGATTTCCCCGCGTTGTTCGGCCCTACGAGAATATTGAATTCGTTTAGAGTTATTGAAAACTGCCCAAAGGACTTGTAGTTCTTAAAGGTTATAGAAGTTATTCGAAGCATTAAGAAAATTGAATGGATTGATGATCTGCTGTCGTAAGTACTTCAGGTTCGGAGTCGTTTGCAGGGCAGCCTCCGACAGCGTTCGGATAGTGAAGTTATTTCTAAACTGCACCTTTTCCAAAGGAAATAAATCAAACGAGGATCTGCTCAAGAATTTCAATTTCTGGTTTCCGCAAGATGCTTGAAGGCTGCCACATTCGTAAGACCTTGGCAAGGTCAGAGACCAGTTTTACGGTCTCGGCAAGATGGACGAATGCGGCAGCATTCGTCAGAAACTCCAAGCCCAAAAACCGGCAAATCTGGTTTTAGCAAGATGTACATTTGTTTACACAAATGTCCAAGGACACCGCTACAAAACGATCGGGCTTGCCTCGGAACTCGGCCGCCCTGAGAACTTTAAAGGTTTCTCAAACAGAGACACCGAAGGTGAAGACCCATTCATCCCCGAACGCCAAAGGTAGCCGTTGCTCCAAGCTTGTCAAGGGTGGTACAAGTGTCGATCTATGGTTTGATCTTTTGTGGAATCGACACCCTTGACAAACTTTCCGCAACTTGCTTGGGGCGGCTTATCGGAATGAATGGAAAAATCTTTCAGAGGGAGAAGTCAAGGCGAGGTCAGCGTTGGATCTTCTTCCGAAATTAAGAATTAGGCTTCTGTTTGATGCTGGCCAATCTCTTGCGGAATTCTTCCGACTTTTTCCTGAAATACTCCAACCGTTGATCCGCGGTCAAGTCATTGATTTCCCTGGA
>JAYVXP010000148.1:0-5029 GCA_043785125.1 Bacteroidia bacterium | reverse complement strand
TACCCTAAGAACCTCCCTACAGGATTTTTTTCGACGTTCTTCGGTTTTTGGCTACAATAATCTCATCTCAATAGGATTTTTCATCACGGAGATTTGTCTCCGGAAATTTTCCACAATTCAAATAGCTGAAGCCGGGCCGTCACGAGAAGATTAGACGGCGCTGAAGTAATACCCGATTATGATTAGCACTGAATCCTCAAAAACCCTCCCTTTTGTTCGAAATCCTTACACTGTAAGGCCCACCGGACTTCTTTTCTCTAATTTTCGGGCGTTAAAAAATTAATGGAAGAAGATTATGCAAAAGTCCTTACGCAAACAGGCATTCTTTTTGGCTCTGATCGGGCTGACTGTCACAGGGTTGGTCTTTTTTACAATCCCTGCACGCCAACGTTATGACGGCCAGGTGCAGCAGCTTGATGCTTTACAAAAAGCGCTGGTTGCTCCCTTTGCCAATGCGAAAGCCAACTATGAAAACCTGGCCCTCGAAACGGACCAGGCCATCATAAGTAAGCAAGTGCTCGCCCCCATAGAAGGTGCCAGGACGGTTTTGCAGGAATGGTATGATAGGAAGGAGAACGAATCCGGAAAATTAGTGCCCTTGGGTTCTGAGTCTGCACGGGTATTGGTTAAACTGGCGCTGCTTGAAGTTGACCGTATCATTGAATCGGTCAAAGCAAAAACCACCGGTCCAGATTTTTCTAAATCGCTTAATGAAATACAAAATGTTGTAAATTATTTTGACAAGCAAACGAAATCTCAACATACACTATTGGCCGTGACTTCCTGGGTTGCAGTGCTTTTGTTGCTGCTGAGCTTCGCCGGTATGATTAGCTGGAATTACCTGAGCGACAAAAAAAGCATGGAAAAGGCTTTGCTTGCCCAGGAACAATTGGCCAAAGAAGGCAACCGTGTTGAAATGCTTTCGACTTTTATTGAGGCGATGGCGACAGGCAATTATGCCATTGAACTGGAGTCGGGAAAGAATGATGAACTCAGTGCTACGCTGGTTACCATGCGGGATAAATTAAAGATCAATGCGGAAGAGGACCAGCGAAGAAATTGGGCTACCAGCGGTGTTGCACAAATCGGTGAAATTCTTCGTGCCACGACCTCAACCTCTTCGGCCTTGTATGACAATATTGTCAAGTTTGTCGTAAAGTATACGAAGAGCAATCAGGGTGGATTATTTATCTTTAATGATGAAGATTCACAAAATTCGTATTTAGAACTGGTGGCGTGTTATGCTTTTGAACGAAAGAAATTTCTGACCAAACATTTGGACGTAGGTCAGGGTCTGGTGGGTCAATGCTTTCTTGAAAAAGAAAAAATCCACCTGCGGGAGGTTCCCCAGGATTATGTCCGCATCACCTCCGGTCTGGGTGGCGAGAACCCCAAGAGCTGCTTGCTGGTGCCATTGAAAGTGAACGAAAAGATATATGGTGTATTGGAGTTGGCGTCATTTGGACTTTATCAGGAATTTGAAATTGAATTGGTGGAAAAATTGGCTGAAAGCATTGCTTCCACCATTTCGTCAGTAAAAATCAATGAGAGTACGAGAATGTTGCTAGAACGCACGCAGCAGCAAGCCGAAGAAATGAAGTCGCAGGAAGAAGAAATGCGTCAAAACATGGAAGAACTTTCCGCTACCCAGGAGGAAATGCAGCGCAAAGAGAGTGAATATATCCAACGCATTCAGGCCTTAGAGGAGCAGCAGGGTGTTTTAACAAGGTAAATTTTGCTATTTTTAGGGTTTGGGAGACAATCGAACATGAAGGCAAGAACATTTCTTATAGGATTCCTCGCATTGACCACGTCGGGTGTTGTTTTTGCCCAAGGGGACAAAAAAGACAAAACCTCTGTCACCTTTGAAGAACTCTATGACGAACCTTACTCTGTCAATAAACTCTTTGTCGGGTTTCAGCCATTCTACGGAGAGGTGTTTGCCACCAACGTAAACGCCGGATTTGGCGCGGAAGCCAGCTATTATTATAAAGACAAAATGGATTTCAAGGCCCATTTTAGAAAAACCTATAGCAGCAGTTTTTTTGATCTGAGCAGGGACCTTGCCAAGCACACCAGCGGGCCAGGTTTAAAAATTCAACCCGAAGTATTTAATTACTATGAGTTGGGCGGAACTTACCACTTTAAGGATTTTGAGTCGGAAGGAAAGACCACCATGGTACTCTACAAAGCCAACTACAAAGGACATCATTGGGCCTCACGCGTTCCGCAACGGGCAGAGGTTCCTTGTAAAGTGAGAAAAATTTATGGAGCGCGTCTCGGTGCAATTATCTGGAACAGCACAACAGAACTAAATCGTGCTTTAAAAAAACAGGGGCTTACCAATGCCAATCTGACCAATCCCGAAGGAGTAGGTCTGCCTCTTACTTATGTGGATGCCAATGGCTTTACACAAAATTTTAATGTTTTCGGAAACATTTATTCGACCAGTATTTATTCTGGCGCCTCTATTTCCTGGTTTAGGAATGTGGCAGTGAGTTTTGATAAATTCGAAGAAGGCCTGGACGATGGCATGCTTACGTTGTTTTTTGATCTGCAATATGCTCCCTACCTGAAAATGGATCCGGTCACGTATACCCATACCGATCCGATCACAAGCGTCAGCACGAAAGAAGACTACTCCACCAAGGCGTTGAAGATGTCACCCTTTGGTGTCCGCGCTGGTATTGATGGAAAATTTAATCGCCAATTGGGTTGGGCTTATGGTGGTGAAATGGGTCTCCGTCCCAGCCTCCAAGGCAGGATGTTCTACTTTATGTTTAAAATCTCCTTCCCGATTTTTGGCACCAACCTCGATTATAAAGTGGAGTCATTTGGTAAATAGTGCCGCTGATTCACGCTGATTGATTTGATTACACTGATAATTGATTAGTAAGGCAGATGAAGCAGTTGTCTAATGGTCAATGCCGAATAACTGAATGAGGATAGCCGAAGAGATGGTTTAGGTTAATCGGATCGTCCTATCGCAACAAAGCGAATCATCGAATTAGCTAATTATCCAAATTATCGAATTAGTATCGAATCGTATAATGGCCGATATCCTCATAATAAACATTAAAGGGCTGGCTCAGACACGGGAGGCAACGCCGGGGTTTCTGGCGGGGGAGGCCATGGCTACGTTGCCGGTTCTTGCCAATGCATTTTTATATATCCACGACGGAAAGATTCTGCACTTCGGGATCATGAGCGAACTGCTTTCAATGATGGCTGCCCGGATTATAGATGCCAGCGAGTGTTTTGTGTTTCCCAGTTTTGTGGATTCTCACACGCATTTGGTTTTTGCTGCCAGTCGGGAAGAGGAGATGGTGATGAAGATCAAAGGCGCCACGTACGAAGAGATTGCTGCAAAGGGTGGTGGTATTCTCAATTCAGCTAAAAAACTTCAGGCTATTTCCGAAGACGAGCTGTACGAGCAATCACTGAAGCGGGCTCATGAAATCATCCGGTCTGGAACTGGTGCAGTGGAGATAAAAAGTGGCTATGGGCTAACGGTGAAGGACGAACTTAAGATGCTCCGCGTGGCCAGGCGCATTGGAGGGGAAACGCCGCTCACCGTGAAAACAACATTTTTGGGTGCCCACGCCGTGCCGAAAGAAATGGCCAAGGAGGACTATATTAAATTGGTCATCAACGAAATGATTCCTGCCGTGGCGCAAGAAAAACTAGCCGACTATATTGATGTTTTTTGTGAGCAGGGATTTTTTACACCCGGGGAAACTGAACACATTATTGAAGTGGGCAAAAAATTCGGAATGAAACCAAGGATTCATGCCAACCAACTTCACCGGTCGGGAGGCGTGCAGGTGGGAGTGAAGACAGGAGCCCTTAGTGTAGACCATCTGGAAAATATCGGCGAAGAGGAAATCAAAATTTTACAGGGGGCTTCAACGATGCCGACAGCCTTACCTGGTGCAGCATTCTTTTTGAATTTGCCGTTCCCGCCCGCACGCAAAATGATCGAAGCAGGCTTGCCGTTGGCGATCGCTTCTGACTACAATCCAGGAAGTTCGCCTTGCGGAAATATGCCACTTATGATTTCGTTGGCTTGCATCAAAATGAAAATGACGCCGGAAGAAGCCATCAATGCGGCCACAATCAATACGGCCTGGGCGTTGGAGATTTTGGATACCCAGGGAAGCATTACCAAAGGAAAGGTGGCCAATGTATTCATCACCAAACCGATGACTTCGATCGCATTCTTGCCCTATAGTTTTGGGAGTAATCTGATTGATAAAGTGATCCTGAATGGAAAGCTCCTATCGTAAAGGTTTCCGATTTCTTGAGATTTCTATTTCTGCTTACTCTTCTTATTGCATTCGGATTTATCTATTGCCTTTGGGCTTTCATTAAGTCTTTGGGCCCATCGCGGTCAAGCATTTACCGCGAAGGAGAAATAATCTCCACCGAAAAAGTAACCTTGGATTTCAAACTCGAAGCAACTGAACAGTATTTCTCCAGCGCCAGATGAGCAATTTTTTGAAACTCTTCCTCGGTGGCATCAGCGGAAGTGAGGATGTAATGGCAATGGATATCGGTAAAAAATCGGGGTGCATCTTCCCTTCGGGTTCCCCGGGTTTCTATAATCAAATCCTGAACGGCCTTTTTCCTTTTCTTTAGCATCAGGACAATATCTACTGCCCCACAGGCAGCTAATGCGGACAGCAGCAATTCCGTTGGCGATTGATTTTGGCGCTCTTCCACTTTGCGTGTGTCGATTGTAACGCGGTTGCCATTTTCGTTAACTGCCTCATACACTTCATCGGAAACCATTCGTGTGATTGTTTTCATTGTTTCATTATTTTATTCACCCTGAATTTACCTATTTTGCTATTATGCCAATTGAAGAATTGCTTAAATCTTTAGTCCGGGATGTTAGGGATTTCCCAAAACCGGGAATTGTTTTTAAAGATATTACACCTTTGCTGGCCAATCCGGGTGCCAGGAAGCAAGTTGTAGAGGTTATTGCCAATTACTATCGCAATGCGGGAATAGATGCGGTGGCAGGGGT
>JAYVXP010000147.1:0-5032 GCA_043785125.1 Bacteroidia bacterium | reverse complement strand
ACGTGGGCTTGCATCATTTTTTTGAAGGCCAAATGCCGCGCAAGGCCAGCCGCACGTCCTGCCTACGCGAGACGCTTCGGCAGGCCTGCCAAAGCACTTGCCCTTCAAAAAAACGTGACCAGCTTTTTCTTCGCATACAGTTTTTTTTCAATTGAAAGAAGAAAGCTATCTTTACTTAGCGAGTAGTTGGCTTGCAAAACGTTCTTTGAAACCCTGCATCTGGCCGGAAAAAGTGAGCTGAAAAAGTTACACAGTGGTAATAGATGTTTACTTTGATGACTTTAAAGTGACGCAGATTAAAAGCCCGGTAATCCAAACAAATGACTACTACCCTGGGGGACTTGTATCACAATCTTATCAACGTGAAAATAGTGTTGCCAATAAATATTTGTTTAGCGGGAAAGAACTTCAAACTGATCTCGGCTTAAACTTAGAGGACTATGGCCCACGTATGTATGATCCGGCAATATTGAGGTGGGGAGCAACTGATCCGCATGCCGAGCGCTATCCGGATTACTCGCCGTACAGCTATTGTTACAACAACTCTGTAAATGTTGTTGATCGTGACGGTCGAGACGCAATTATTATAACTTTTCCAGATTATAAAATTGACACTGAAAGCCGTTTTGGCAGAGTGGGTGGAATTGGTCACGCTGGAGTGTTGCTAATAGATAATAAAACAGGCACAACCAAGTACTATGAGTATGGCCGATATCCTACGGCAGATGGAACAAGAGGAAGGGTAAGAAATATTAGAGTAGACGACGTGGAAATGGGACCTGATGGAAAACCAACTTCGGCATCGCTTCAAAAAGTGTTAAAGCAAATTTCCGAACGTGCAGGTCAGAATGGTAACATAAATGGAGCATACGTCAAGAGCGATAATTTTGCTGCAATGAATGACTATGCTCAGCAAAAGCTCAAAGAAAGTAATCCTGGCAATGACGAGTACGATAGTGAAAGAGACCCGTATAGTTTCGTGGATAATAACTGCGGGACATTTGCTTGTAGTGTTGTTAAGCAAGATGCAAATGTAAGCGGCGTACCAAATTCTATATTGGATACTCCTAAGGGTATGATGAAGGATGCGCAGATAAAATTTGATAAAGTCACCTACAACGCAAAGACTAAGACTACAACTTATTCGGTTGCTAAATCGTCCTTCGGTCAGGTATTAGACATGCTTAAGAAGGCATTAAATCAGCAAGAGGAAAAATGAGCCGTCGAACTAGGAATTTAATATTGATTGCGGTTGGCATTCTTATCGTCTCGGCCTTTATTGGTCTAAAGTCTGGATTGTTTTACCGACCGTGTGAACAACCGGAGAGGCCTGCTGGAATACCGCTTAGTGCTAAGTGGAATGGAAGCTGCGATGGTGGGTATTGGATTGATTTGGTTAATGTTAGCGATGATAAATATAGATTTAGAATTTATCTAGACTATGCTGCCATTGTTACAATGGATGCTGATTTTACTTTGGCTGATAGTTGCAAAGGAGTGTCAATCCCCAGCGACTCCAGTATCCTCTCTAAGATTGAAATTGTTTCTGAAGAAAGTGTTTTGATAAGATTAGAGCAAGGCGGGATGAAGAAGCATTGTTACATGGTTCCAATTTATCCAGCATATGGCGGGGAGACCTGGGAGATTATAAAGAAGAAAGACGGATACTAAGAATAAAGGCCCGGAGCGATCCGGGCCTTTTCAATTAAGCCGCGAAGGCCTTCTTAGCTTTTACATTTTGGAGAATGTTCTCCATGAGATAGAAGAGATGGTCCCGATCTTTTTCGGGGAGCCGCTGAATCTCCTGGATTTTTTTAATCACGTCAGCATCGAGCAGCAGGTCAGTATTACCGACCAGGTAGTCAAGAGAAATGCCGAGGACCTGGGCGATCCTGGCGGCCACTTCAATAGAGGGTTTTACTTCATCGCGCTCATAGCGGCCAATGACGGCGCCCTGCAGATCGAGCTTTTTAGCCAGATCGTCCTGAGACAACTTCTTGTCTTTCCTGAACTCACCGAGGCGCTTTCCAAAGGTTATTTGCTTCATATTTGTATTAGAAACTACACGTAAAACGGCCATAAGCCAAAAATAGGTAACAAAAAAGTCGTTATCAAATCAGATAAGGCTTGCGTTTTCACGATACATCTGTTACGTTTGCTACAGATATGTAGTGAAGAGAAAAAATTATGCAGGCCAACCCGCAACGAAGTTTAGACACCAGCAACCCCGAAAACCTCCATTATCAGCAGGGTGCTTTGGATATCATTAGGAAAACTTTAAGCCGCATAGGCTTTACGGGTTTTGGCATCCCGGAGAAAAGCATCCAACATTGAGAAGAGCGTTTTCTTATCGTCCTCGGCCAGATTCTGCAGCAAACTCTGGCTTATTTACAGGAGTTATCTATTATCCTAATGTTGGAGAGACACAAGGGTTTGGCACGCATACAGAAACTTTCACCGAAGGCGAAGGTTGTGAAGCAACGACAACAGAAGCTACGGTGACCAATTACCAAAATCTTCCTCCACATACCCACGTTGATAACAGGCCAGGTACAGGAGTAAATAAGTCGCAGTATACTGGGGATACCTCAGGCGATAAGACAAAACAAACAGGTACCTACGGGCCTTGGAATTAAATCATGAAAACGATATTCGTTAATACGCCGCTGCTATTCGTTGGTCTTTTTTTGATTGGATTTAGTAAAACGCCAAGTAATATTCTTTTGCTACATAAAGCGGGCGAAGTTACTATTGACATGACGGTAAATGAAGTGTACGGTGTGATTGGAAAGCAGAACACTTCTTTGGTTGACTTATACTTAGAAGGCATGCATTCACCGGCATTAGTTGTAAATAGTAATGGTTCTCGGTCGGTTATTTTTGAAATTGTTTGTGACAAGGTTTGGAGAGTTACTGTGTTTGATCCTAAGTACAAAACTCAAAAAGGAATAGGTGTAGGATCAGCATTTGGTGATTTAAAAAAGAATTACACTTAATTACACTATAAGCTCAATAGAGACCAGTGAGGGAAATGTTTTGCCTATGTTAAGGAACTCGAGATGTCGTTTTGTTTAGACTATAGAAAAGGAATGTCTGGAGATTTGAAAGCTGAGCAGATTGGTAATGACATAAGGATTTTAAAAATATTTGTTCTTTAACAGGTAAGCTAAGCCACCGCCAAAGTAATGAAGCTCGCCCGAATTATATTCCTGCTTTGCACCTTTGGGTGCAGCAATCGTCAACAGATTATCTCAAGTTTATCTTGCGGTGAAGGCGTGACCATCCAGTACGACAAGGTATCCAGAGCTGATCGACGACATGGAACTCTTGCGGACCCACGTCAGCAATCGGCTGTTGTTTATTTTGAGAACTCTTTTGAGGACTGGATAAAGGCTTACCTAAATGGAGAGATTATTTTTGATGCTTTTGTCAAAACCGACAACTCAAAAGCAAGCGCCGATACGTTGTTTGGGTTTCGTTATTCCGACAAGGGAAAGACGGATATTCTTAAGATTGTTTCAAAGAAGCAGGGATGCATTGATTTTAAGATCAATCGGAATTATAAGCTCATTTACCTCTTCTTTACTGAGGAAAAAAGATGGATCGCAAGATTCTCAAACATTTACTATTTGCACAATTGAATCAGTGAAATTGTTGCAATAGGTCGCTCGGCTATAATGGAGCTGCTTTGTATGGAACCAATTTTATTGGCCCTGGGATGACAAAAGTCCTGATAAAAAATTTGATCCAAATAACCCTGGCCAAAAGATATGGTTGATGCGGCAGCACAACTTTAAGCTCCCCCGAAAATAGGACAGTTTTAGATTAGACTATTAATTCATGGATTCTATCTATCTATTAATTCGTAATTCCCCCGCTTTTTCAGATATTTCAGGTAGTGAAAGTTTTTGCAATTATTCTTCTTGCCTTTGGTCTAATCAGCCCCTTGTTGGCTCAAAATCTCAGCGATTCTTCAAAGCAAAAAACCAATCAAAACACTCTGATTGCGGATAGCACACTTCTGTTGCAATCGCATCACATCAGCCACAAAATGGATAGTATCGGGCGCCTGCCTTCCGGGCTGGTTCATGTGCCGGATAGCCTGAAACCTGATCTCATCCGCTATCATCGCAAACTTGATTCGGTCAAAAGAAAATTAACCCATCGCATCGATAGCCTGAACCGACTCAACCTTCCCAGCACGCTGTACAAACACCTGCTGGATAGTATCAATAAAGCCGGTCCCGTAAAAGACATCAAGGCAGCCGAGGCTAAACTGGTGCAGTTGGAGAACAAAGTCAACCAGCCATTCAGACAACTCAATGCCTCCCTCAACAAAGCAGAAAACGTAGTCAACCAAAAACTGGCTTTGGTCAATAAAGAGGCCGGGCAAGGAGCAAACCTGCCCGGAAATGCGAACCTCCCCAAGCTCCAGGTGCCGGGAATGAATTCAGGAACATTGCCTAACCTCAATGTTCCCCCAGGAACCATTCCGGGTGGTACAAATCCTTTGGGCCAGGGAAATGGTCTCACCAACAGCAACCTCCAGATCCCCGGCATGAACCCGGGTGGGCTACCCAATTCAAATCTCAACCTTCCCTCAAATGAGTTGAATGGGGTTAGCAAAATGGGTAGCGAGATGAACAGCATTACAGGAGCTCCACAAAAGGAAATGAGCCAGCTAAAAAATGAAGCGCAACTGGGACAGGTGCAAAAGGAAATGGGTCAGGTTAACGGTTATTCAAAGGACCTCAAACAAATCTCCAAAGGCAATGTGGACAGCGTAAAACTGCTCAACAAAACATTGGAGAATAAAGCCATGCAAATGGGAGGGGCGGATGTTAAACAGTTCCAGGGTGGAACCAATCAACTGGATCAATACAAGGGTATGGTGGGAAAGGGTAATGATCCGGAGGCCATGAAGAAGCTGGCCATACAGGAGGTACAGAAAGAGGCAGTCAATCATTTTGCCGGCAAGGAAAAGGAATTACAAATGGCGATGTCGCAAATCAGCAAACTCAAACAGAAATAC
>JAYVXP010000146.1:0-5040 GCA_043785125.1 Bacteroidia bacterium | reverse complement strand
ATTGGAAATACAAGAACATTGACCTTTCCCCCATTCTTTTTAAAGAGCCGATCAGTCTCGATACCGTTCAATTCAAACAAGAAGAACAGGACCACGATATTGAGCACGTGCTTGACCGGAAATTGATTGCGCATGCAAAACCCGCTTTGGAAAACTCAGAAATGGTGACCGGTAGTTTTGCCATCACCAACCAAAACCGGGCCGTAGGAACCATGCTTTCACATGAAGTGTCGAAAGTGTATTTGGGAAAAGGGCTTCCGAAAGGAACCATTCATTATCAATTTAGAGGTTCGGCGGGTCAGAGTTTTGCGGCGTTCGCAGCTCACGGACTTTTATTTGAACTCGAGGGCGAAGCCAATGATTATTTTGGAAAGGGTTTGTCCGGAGCGCAGTTGATTCTTTATCCTGACAAGACCATTCAATACAACGCATCAAAAAATATCATCGTGGGAAATGTTGCATTCTATGGTGCGACCTCGGGCGAATCGTATATCCGCGGGCTGGCTGGTGAGCGTTTTGCGGTCCGGAATTCAGGGGTCAACGTTGTGGTGGAAGGGGTTGGGGATCACGGTTGCGAATACATGACCGGTGGAACCGTCGTCATTCTGGGAGAAACCGGCAGAAACTTTGCGGCGGGCATGAGCGGCGGTGTGGCCTTTGTTTACGACGGAAATAAATCCTTCCCGAAAAACTGCAATATGGAAATGGTGTTGCTCGATACCCTGGAAGAGGAAGACGAACACCTGTTGAAGACGATGATTAAAAATCATTTGCAATTTACCGACAGCGATTTGGCCGAAAAGATTTTGAACAACTGGGAAACCGCTTTCCCTCAATTCGTCAAAGTCATGCCGATTGATTACAAAGCTGTGCTGGAGAAAAGAAAAATGGAAGGCGAAAAAATAACAGTGAAAACGTAAATGGCCAAGCCCACAGGATTTTTAGAATTTGGACGTGAACTTCCAAAAAAGCGGGACCCTAAAAAACGCATCGAAGACTATCTGGAAGTGGATGCTGCAATCGATGAAAAGATTACCTATCATCAGGCAACGCGGTGCATGGATTGTGGTACACCGTTTTGTCATTCAGGCTGTCCGCTAGGAAATATTATCCCGGAATTCAATGATGCCGTTTACCAGCAAAACTGGAAGCTCGCCTATGAGATTCTGATTTCCACCAACAACTTTCCCGAATTCACCGGACGAATTTGTCCAGCCCCGTGCGAAGCATCCTGCGTGCTGGGCATTAACAAGCCTCCGGTCACCATCGAATACATCGAAAAAGCGATCATAGAAAAAGCTTTTGAGGTCGGTTATGTAAAGCCCCGGATTCCTACTTCCAGAACGGGCAAGAAAGTAGCGGTAATCGGTTCCGGCCCTTCAGGGCTGGCAGCTGCCGCGCAACTTAATCTCGCTGGACATTGGGTTACCGTGCTGGAACGCTCCGACGAAATTGGCGGACTTTTGCGATATGGGATTCCCGATTTCAAACTCGACAAGCAGTATGTTATCCGTCGCTTAAAACTCATGGAAGAGGAAGGCATTAAATTCATTACCAATGCCAATGTGGGCGTGAATGTTCCCATTCAGCAACTCCGTGAAGAATACGATGCAATTGTTCTCTGCGGTGGATCCACCATTCCCCGCGACTTGCCGATTCCTGGAAGAAATCTAAAGGGGGTTCACTTCGCGATGGATTTTCTTACCCAACAAAATCGGCGGGTGAGTGAAAAGAAAGTAAAGGACGAAGACATTCTTGCAACGGGTAAGAATGTGATCGTCATCGGCGGCGGTGATACCGGATCGGATTGCGTGGGTACATCCAATCGTCATCGAGCAAAATCGGTATCCCAAATCGAAATCTTATCCAAACCTCCTGTAGATCGGACTGAAGCCATGCCGTGGCCCAGTTGGCCTATGATTCTTCGCACCTCCACATCGCACGAGGAAGGCTGCGATCGGAATTGGTCGGTGGTGACCAAAGAATTTGTTGGTGATGAAGCCGGAAATCTGAAGGCATTGAAACTGGTTGGCATTGAATGGAAAACCGAATCAGGAAAAGCACTTTCGTTTTCAGAAATTCCCGGATCAGAAAAAATCATTCCTTGCGAACTGGCATTACTCGCCATGGGATTTTTAAGTCCGCAACACCAGGGGTTGCTGGATCAACTCGGTGTCGAATACGACGAGCGCGGCAACGTAAAGTGTCATGCCTACCAAACTTCCGTTGAAGGCGTCTTCTGTGCCGGCGACATGCGCCGAGGTCAGTCCCTTGTCGTCTGGGCCATCAGCGAAGGCCGCGAAGCCGCCCGCGCTGTAGACGAATTCCTCTGCGGTGTCTCCTACCTGGAGTCCAAGGAATTGAGTATGCTTAACACTTTGTAAAAACCTCGTCATTGCGGTTCTTCGTCACTGCGAGCACCTGCGCTGGCTTTTGCGCACGAGGGCGAAGCAGTCCCCTTCTTCAAAGCAACATCTGTGATGTACCCGGACGATGAACTACGAACAGGGTGAGAGCCTGCCGAAGCCGTTTCGGCGTAGGCGGATAACTTTTTGTTATTAACATTTTGTTTATCTTTGTGCCGTGAAGAACAAACCGCTCAATCCGTTTCCCCTCCATGGCTACTTTGGTCCCCATTTCTTCTGCGACCGGGACAACGAAAAAGACACCCTCCTGGAGGCCTTGCGAAATGGAAGAAACACCACCCTCTTTGCCCCCCGCCGATTGGGAAAAACGGGGTTAATCCGTCATGTCTTTCATTATCTCCCCACCTGGAATTGTATCTATCTCGATGTTCAGGAAGCCATTCTGTTCAAGGATTTTACCAACTTGTTTCTGGCCTCCATCCTTAACGGATTGGCTCAAAACCGAACTCTTTTCACGAAATTTCAGGATTGGATTTTGGCACTACGACCTGTCTTTTCAACCGACCCACATACCGGCAGTTTTCAACTCGAGGTCGATTTCAAATCCGACTCGCTGCGCCGCACCACCATCAATGAAGCACTTCACATGCTGGATCAGGCTGGCCCGGCCGTTATTGCCTTGGACGAATTCCAGCATATTCATACCTGGGACGATGGCCTTGCCACAGAAAGCTGGATTCGCTCTGAAATGCAAAAGCTTAAAAATATCCGGTTTGTTTTCTCCGGAAGTCAGTTCCATCTCATCTCAGAAATGTTTCACTCATCAAAGCGGCCATTCTATGCCAGTACGCAGTCGATGAACATTGGAAAAATAGACCCCGATCGTTATGCAGATTTTATCACCAAACAATTCAAAGCTTATGGAGTTCGGATCACCGAGCAGGAAGTGCAATACATCCTCTCCTGGGCAGATGGAAATACCTACAACGTTCAGTTGCTTTGCAATCGCGTCTTCTCCCGGTCTCAGAAGCACGTAAAGCTGGAGTCCATCAATCAGGCCATCGTAGATATTTATTCGGAAAATCAACTTTCCTATTTTGCCTTGCGAAATTCAATGCAAAAATTCCAATGGAAAGTTCTCGCTGCCATCGCCGCCGAGGGAATGGTGTTTACGCCAACCGGGGGTGATTTTCTTAAGCAATATGACTTGTCTTCAGGCCCGGCCGTTTTACGCACATTAAAATACCTGATCGATCGGGAGCTGGTTTACGAATACCTCACTGCAGGCGGCGACCGCTATTATCAGGTCTATGACATCATCCTCATGCGCTGGTTACAAAAAAAATAAATCTACTTCGGAAACAACCCCGCATCCATCCCCGGCAAAATAGCCAACGCATTCTTGTAATAAATCTTTTTCAAAATCTCATCCGGCAAACCCATCCCATACATCTTCCAAAACGCATGATACCGTTTGTGATAAGGGAAATATTCATCTTCTGTTTCCAGCACCCGGAAATACGTCTGATATTCTTCAGGCACCCAACTGTCCTTCCCAAACAAAACGCGGTCCTGGTATTTTGTTAAGAACGCTTTTGCTGCGCGGGGTTGCCGGCCCAGTTCTGCGATGACGGCACCAATTTCGGTGTACATATTGGGCATTTGATCCATGAGTTGACCCAGTTTCTTCAGATCGTTTCCATACCATCCCAGGTGTGCATTGATAAATTTTGTTTTGGGATGCTTCTTAAACATGCGATGCTGCTCCGCGATCACGGTTTCCCATTTGACTGAATCGGTATCATGCCGGCGCCGCGGATGAAGTTTCAACTCCAGCCATCTTTCATTGTTCTGATCAATGGGTTGCCAGAACGGTTTAGGATCCGCCACATGGATGAGCACCGGAATACCGAGTTCGCCGCACTTCTCCCAAACCGGATCGATCCGCGGGTCGTCGATGTGAATCCGTTTGCCATTTTTATCGCGGCTGAACATTCCCAGGTTTTTGAAAATCTTCAAACCCTTTGCACCATGCTTTACATCTTCGGTAACCTGAAGGACAGTGCGGGTGGTCCAATCCGCATCATCAATTTTATCAAAATCAATATTTGTAAAAACAATAAACCGGTCGGGGTAAGACTTCTTTATGTTCTCCAGTGATCGTTCCAGATAATTACCATTACTTCTATAACCCTTGCCGCTGAGGTTGTTCATCACCTTCATGTTCAGCTTGTCCATCTCCTTCACCAAACCCGAGAGGTCGCCGTCCAGGCCATCCTGGTGATTGTGAATATCGATAAACGGAAATTTGGCGTGGGTAAGCTTATGCTCTTCTACAACCAAAGTGGACGGCGGATCATAATCCTCAAACTCCATTTTCATATCCAGGGGTTTTTCCTGGGCTTTGCAAAAGGACATGACCAGGGAGGCCGATGCAAACAGAATAAGTCGTCTCATGCGTGTGGATTATTCAGCAATTTACGGTTATGCCGCCATTCCGTTTTAAATAAATGATGAATGGCTTTGTACTGTTGTCCGGGGAAAGTTTTATTTTAAAGAGGTGATCAATAGGAAATTGGAGAATTGTTTGTGGTTCTTACTTTTCTTTTGCTTACCCAAAATAAAAGTAACAAAAGAAAAGGGTCCCACGAACACTGCGCGTCTCCCCGCTGCT
>JAYVXP010000145.1:0-5059 GCA_043785125.1 Bacteroidia bacterium | reverse complement strand
GGTTCCAATAAAGTGTTGATCGCAAGTCAGGAACACGAGCAGGTGGCGCTACTTTTGAGTAGTTCATTTTAAATGAATCGCTTGGTCGGCTTAAACCTACGACGGGAAAAAAATTTTGTTTGATTCTTGAATCCGAAAAATCCCCCTTTTTTGTTTGAACAAAGATGATCCCATTTTCACCAAGCCGGCTAAGCTGGGCCAGCTTATTGGGATTATTTATAACTTTAATCGAAACTAAATTTTCCGGTTTCAAATCCATGAACACGGACGTGTTGCGGGTCATTGTACCATCAATAACGTACAGGGGATCATCGTTGAATACGCGTGTTGATGTCTCTAAACGAAACGATATGCGCACACTATACTGTAATCCTTTTTTTCGGGATTGAACAAAGGGTACCACTTCCCGCAGAAGATCTTCCATAGTTGGAAACACCACGTAGTCGGCTACATTGATTCCATAATCTGCTCCCAGAAACTCTTCTTCAATGATGCTGTTGGCCGTCTGGTCTTGCCGGCCGGCCCGCTTTTGATTGCTTCCAAAAAAGGAGTATGATTTTGACACCAGGGATTTGCTGAGCGCATATTCAGCATACACAGAATTCTCGGCGTTCTCGAGGGAAGACCAGTTCTCAGGGATTGTCACCGAATCCCGTCGAATGGTGATGGCATAATTGTCATCAATATTTTTTGACTTGTATTGAAGTGTGCAAAAGATCAGATCCTCACCCCAGAAATCAAAAATGAAGGGGACTTCGAATTCTCCATTTTTCGCGTAAGCTTCAAAGCCAACGTTATTATTTTGAAGATAACTTACGATAACGGTTGAATCGGGTGCTGGCTGTCCTGTCGTTTTCGACAAAACCTGACCTTTGAGTTTAGGCTGGCTTTGAAATGAAAAACGTAAGTCAAGGACTTTGTCTTTTAACACGGTCTCCCAATTAATGCGTTTCCATTTTTGAGTAATAAGAAAAGTGTTGAGTGAAGATGGTTGCTTGCCCTGAAATTTTTCTGCCCGTTCCGCAACCTCCGGCAAGTCCGACAAATAAAAATCACTCCACCAGGATTGGTTTTTGAATAATCGTTGCTGAAATACACGAATCATCAGATCCGATTCTATGTAATTTCCTGAACCATCCACAACCTCGAATGTACAGGGGATACTTTCACGTTGCCTAACTTCAGCGGGCATATGCATACGGACTTCAACATTTTTTATAACATAAGGGATAAACACCCGCTGAGCCAACATATTTCCTTCTGAGTCGAACACAAATAACTGATGAAGTGCATCGGATCGCTCCTGTTTTGGAATTTGTAAATGAAAAGGTTGATCCGGTCGAATCGTCACTTTTTGTTTCGTCAGTATTTTCCCTATTGAATTAACGATGGCATACAATTCCCGGTCCGTCCATTGGGAGTTTGGCGGCACTGTCAGGTGAACTTCACAGTGTTCCCCCGTTTCTACCCGCACTGCCACACCATCTTTTTTCACTTCCGGAAGCGCCAAGCTCTTCCCTGTTGGCCAATCCGTCGTATACGTTTGATTTGGTTTGGGCGAAATAACAAAACTGCCGAATCCAGTTGAATCCAATAGTACTCTTGCGATTTCTATGCGAGTCTGATCGGTGATTACTAATTCAGTGGCAAGCGGGCCCCGTACGGCAACGTGGTTAACGATCCCTTCAATCAAATTACCGCCCTCCGGATAAAACCTGACAAGTTCTTCCTGTTTCTTAGTGATGTTTATTTGCTTCTTTGACACTAGCTGGATTTTTTTTTGAAAAAGCCATGTGCCTCCAAAATTCTTCATCCAATCTGAATAGGCTACGAACGAATATTCTGCCGGGGGTAAGTCCTTCCTGAAAACGATTTGATTATAGCCTTTCCCATTCTGCACTTTGAAGCGGATTTTCTGGTAGGTACGTCCCTCGCCACCCAACAGATCAAGGGTAATCACGTGATCGCCCTTCACAGGCAGTAGTTCTTCGTTCAGGTACCAGGCACAAAAAAAAGCGGTGTCACCCGGACTAAAGGTGGGTTGATTGAAGATCATATTTATTTTTACCGCCGGATACTTTTCTTTGTAACGATCATAACGGACCTGCAGCTCTTGAAGAAAATCAAGAGGGTGCCAGGCGCAGAGTATCAGCACGACTGAACAACTGAGCACAGAGCTTATTTTCAAAAAAATTATTTTTGTTTTCATGGCAGATCTATAATTCTAAAATGCTTTATAAAGTAATTGATTTATTTTTGCTTTTTAAGCGTTCATCGAAATGGTCATGGCTTTATAGACTTCGATTGAGACCGCCTCAAAATTTCCATTTAAAATTCCTTTAGGGACGATAATTTTGATTCGGTATCGAATGCCTTCGCTATCTGAATTTGGTATGGCCCCGGTTGATCAGAAATAAAACCATTAACCACTACCGGAATGAAGGAACTGTTCCCCACATCAATATTGATTCGATCGACGCATGCACTGCACCACAGAATCAGCAAAATTGAAAATAATGAACGCCCTTGCATAATATCGTTCTAAATCTTGAAGCTGTAAGAGATGGAGGGCAACGCAGTACCTATGATGGCAAAGCGATAGGGGCGCAGAATCCCCGGTCTGGCCTCTTTGAAAAAGATGGTATATGGATTTTTCCGTCCGTACACATTATAGATGGAGAAGGTCCAGGTGCCATCCCAGAATTTCTTGCGCTTATGATTTCCTTCTATAACCAATCCAATGTCCAGCCGGTGATAGTCGGGAATCCGGAATTCATTTCAGTCAGAAAAAGACGATACGGTAAAATTATCAACCGAAAAGGCGGAGAGGGGTAAGGTAATCGGCCGGCCGGTTCGATAGGTAAAACCTCCGGTAAAGAAATACCTTCTAGAAATATTGTACTTCCAGCTAAGGTTGACAACATGTGGTTGATCGTAATTGGACGCGTATTCTTTTCCTCCATTAATAGTCTCTTGCGGAAAAACGCTTACGATGGTTCTTAGCGAACGGGAGTAGGTATAGCTCAAGGATCCTACCAGGCGGCCGATTGTTTTAGCCACCTGCATTTCAGCACCGTACGCACGGGCTTTGCCCTGAAGTAGATCGGTCTCGATCTGAGGATTCAGGATGAGCTGTGCGCCATCCTTAAAGTCAAGTACGTTTTGAATCTTTTTGTAATACACCTCCAGGAATGCCTCGTATTTCTTTTCTTTGAAATTTCTGAAGTAGCCGATGGAAAACTGATCCGCCAACTGTGGCTTGAAGTAATAGCCGCTCGGTTGCCAGATATCCACCGGTGTGATGGCCGTTGTATTCGTCACAAGATGGAGGTACTGGAATATTCTATTGTATCCAATTTTGATTGAAGACTCGGCGGAGAGATCATACCGCAAGCCCAGCCTGGGTTCCCAATTAAAAAAGGATTTTACCGGCTGACCACTGCTAAAATGGAGGGTGTCCACCAAACTCAATGTTTCCCGCGGCGCATTTGCCGTATAGACATTTATATTGGCCGGCCCAATTACTTGGAAAATGGAAAAACGCATACCCCCATCTACATGAAATCGTTTCATATCAAACTGATCGGAGAGGTAAAGGCCCGTTTCAATTGACTTCTGTCGATCGATTTGTATGAATTTCTTATTAGAGGTAGGGGAGGAGGGTGTAAAGGTTCCAGGATTGAAATCGTAAAAAATGCTTTGTGCCCCAAAGCCAAATTTGTGCTTCTCGCGGGTGTAATAAAAATCTGCTTTCGCAGTAGGATACGAGATTTTGTATTTTAGATTAAATCCACTAAGCGGGTCTTTGTCGGAAACATCATAGGTATAACTGCCATAGCCTAACAAGAACGCGGATGTAAATTTCTTAGTGAACTCATGATCCAGCCGTAACGTAGTCAACTGCGTATCCCAACTATAGGTAGAATCGCCGCGCAGCCTGAACTGATCATGACTTATGTAGCCAGAAAGTGTCAGTTTGGTTTTTTCACTGAAGAGATGCGTTAGCTTGGCGGTTCCATCATAAAATTTAACGGTGCTCTTATTCAAATCGACATAATTGCTACGAATTGAATTAATTAACCAGTCGGAGTACGTGGTCCGCATGGACACAGCGATGGAAGTCTTATCCCGCACGATGGGACCATTGACCATCAAATTGCTTGAAATCAATCCAATACCCCCGCTCGCTCCCCATTTTTCATAACTGCCTTCTTTTGACCGGATATCCAGGACGGAAGAAACACGACCACCGAATTCAGCAGGAATGCCGCCTCGGTAAAACGTCACGTCCCGGATAGCTTCCGAGTTAAAAGATGAAAAGAAACCAAACACGTGAGAACTGTTGAATACCGGCAGTCCGTCATACAGAATAAGATTTTGATCTACGCTGCCTCCGCGCACATTGTATCCGGAGGCTGCTTCGCCAACGGTGGTGACTCCGGGTAATATCTGGATCTGCTTTATTAAATCCACCTCGCCCAAAAGTGCAGGCGCACGCTTTACCTCCTTCATGCTAATCTGAGTTTGGCCGATTCCACTGGTGGTTATTTCGCGGGCGGAGCGATCCTGAATGACCACCTCATCCAGTACTGTCGGGGTTTCCTCCAGCACGAGATTCACGTTTCCGTCGGTATAAATTTCCAGGTCAATGACTTTCTCTTCAAAGTTGATGTAGCTGAAATTGATAACGTGTGAGCCGCTGGGCATTCTCAGCTCGAACTTACCTTCCGCGTTGCTAACTGTGCCCACCTGAATATCACTTGCCAAAACGGTCACGCCTACCATCGGATCTTTCGATTTACCGTCGATGACAGAACCTGAAAGGGTCACCCGCTGTCTGGCTACCGATTTTTTATCCCCGCCAATGACGAGTTTGTCTATTTTCTTTTGGCCTCGTACGGCCGCATTGATGATCCTATTTCGCTGAAGGGCCTGGGTCGGGTCTTTTACAAGGACGAGCGTATTGGCATTGATTTCAATATAGTTGAGATCCGTGCTCAGGAACAATTCATAGAGCGCTTCCCGCAGGGTGCTTCCCGCAAAGCTTTCTTTAAAAGTC
>JAYVXP010000144.1:0-15559 GCA_043785125.1 Bacteroidia bacterium | reverse complement strand
GGGAGCCGGACAATGTTCTCAAGACTTTGGAGAGCGGCTTGATCGATGCGGTGCAAGTGATTTACAATATTTTTGATCAGGCGCCCGAAGATAACCTGTTTCCGCTTTGCCGCAAACTCGACATTGGGGTTATTGCCCGTGTCCCCTTTGATGAAGGCACCCTCACTGGCATGCTAACCAGGGAGACCGTTTTTCCCAAGAACGATTGGCGTTCAACCTATTTCGTTCCGGAGAATCTCAATTCAAGCGTAGATCATGCCGATGCACTGAGGCCATTGATACCCGCCGGCATGACCATGGCTGAGATGGCCCTGCGGTTTATTCTGTGCAACAACGATGTGCATACAATCATTCCCGGGATGAGGAAAGTGAGGAATGTCGAGTCGAATATCGCCGTGAGCGATGGGCGAAAACTGGATGAAGCCTTGCGGGCAAAATTAATGACCCATCGATGGGATAGAATGACAACAGAGTGGTCGCAATAATAAAAGATTTCAACACGTGAAAAAGTGTTTTCTTTCTTTCATCATTTTGCCTGCGCTTCTATTAGCCCAGGCTACGAAATAGGCTTGCTTCATTTTAAGCAATTGACGTCAAAAACGGCTAAATCTTATCGCAAAAGGTAACCTTATCCTGCCATTGTGGCACATTTTACCCTTTCAGACACCCTTGGCACAACCCTTGAAGAGGGTGTTCTGACTCTTGAAATCAAAATATTGAAAATACAGCTATGGGAAAGATCATTGGAATAGACTTAGGAACAACCAACTCGTGCGTGGCCGTTATGGAAGGCAACGAACCGGTTGTGATTGCCAACAGTGAAGGCCGCAGAACAACGCCTTCCATCATAGGCTTTTTAGATAACGGAAAAGGAGAACGCAAAGTAGGTGACCCTGCCAAACGGCAGTCCATCACCAACCCGAAGAACACCGTTTCTTCCATCAAGCGCTTCATGGGCAAAACATTTGATGACGTAACGGGCGAGATGAAGATGGTAAGCTATCAGGTGGAGAAAGGCAACAACGATACCGTGCGCGTGCGCATTGGAGACCGTTTGTACACGCCCCAGGAACTCTCTGCGATAATTCTCCAAAAAATGAAGAGCACCGCGGAAGACTATCTTGGCACTACCGTGACCGATGCAGTGATCACCGTGCCCGCTTACTTCAATGATGCCGAACGTCAGGCCACCAAAGAAGCCGGACAAATTGCTGGACTGGATGTAAAACGCATTATCAATGAACCTACCGCCGCCGCGCTGGCGTACGGGATGGACAAGAAAAACAAAGACATGAAGATCGCCGTCTATGATTTGGGTGGCGGTACATTCGATATTTCTATTTTGGAATTAGGCGATGGTGTCTTCGAAGTGAAGTCAACCAATGGTGATGTACACCTGGGTGGGGACGACTTTGATATGCGCATCATGAACTGGCTGGCCGACGAATTTAAGGCCGATAAAAACATCGACCTCCGCAAGGACCCGATGGCACTGCAACGCTTGAAAGAAACTTCCGAAAAGGCAAAGATTGAATTGTCCAGCTCGCAAGAAACGGAAATCAACTTACCCTATATCACATCGGTGGATGGTGTACCCGAACATTTGGTTAAAAAATTGAGCCGTGCAAAATTTGAGCAACTCTGTGATGACCTGATCAAACGCACCTTGGAACCTTGCCGCAAAGCGATTGCTGATTCCGGTATTACGGTTGCCCAGATCGACGAAGTGATCCTGGTGGGTGGTTCTACCCGAATCCCCAGAATCGTGGATGAAGTGGAAAAATTCTTTGGCAGAAAACCTTCCAAAGGAGTGAACCCCGATGAAGTGGTCGCAATCGGAGCTGCCATACAAGGCGGTGTCTTAACCGGCGAAGTCAAAGATGTATTGTTACTGGATGTCACTCCGCTCTCCCTGGGTATTGAAACGATGGGTAGCGTGATGACCAAGCTGATTGAATCGAATACGACAATACCTTCAAAAAAATCGGAAGTGTTTTCAACCGCTTCGGACAATCAGCCTTCCGTAGAAATACACGTGTTGCAAGGTGAGCGACCGATGGCGAAAGATAACCGCACGATCGGACGGTTCCACCTCGATGGAATTCCGCCGGCACCCCGCGGTGTACCACAAGTTGAAGTAACGTTCGATATTGATGCTAACGGGATCCTGCATGTGTCCGCCAAAGACAAAGGCACAGGCAAGGAACAGAAGATTCGTATTGAAGCTTCTTCCGGTCTTACCGATGCGGAAATTCAAAAGATGAAGCACGAAGCGCAAGCCAATGCAGAATCCGATAAGAAAGAAAAAGAACGCGTCGAAAAAATTAATCAGGCCGACTCACTGATCTTCCAGACTGAAAAACAGTTGAAGGAGTTTGGTGAAAAGCTTTCGGAACCCAACAAGACTGCCATCAACGGAGGGCTGGAAAAACTGAAGGAAGCACATAGGACCCAGGACGTAACGGCGATTGAGAATGCAATGAATGCACTCAATACAGCGTGGCAGGCGGCCTCGCAGGAAATGTATGCGGCGGGGAATGCTGGAGGCCAACCGAGTCCTCATCCTGAAGATGGTGCTCCAAATGGAGAAGGCAAGACGGAAAAAGCCAATGATGTTTCGGATGTTGAATACGAAGAAGTAAAGAAGTAACCTTCCCTTAAAAGAAGTCCTGCTACTGAAAACCCCGTCATGTGACGGGGTTTTTGCTTTTCACGGCTGGAAACAACCGTTGGTCGATTGACCCTTCACAGCCCTGTAACAATTGGCTAGCTTTAAGTCATTGAAGCACAAAGACTTCCATCCTATGAAAATTATGTGCAGGTTTTTTCTAATCGCATTGGCCTTTGGGCTTTCTTTCTGCGCCGACGATGGTGCAATGAAGGGCAGTCTTACGCTTTCCATTACCGATTCACCCATCGACGCGGATAATGTGAAAGGTGTTAATATTTTTATTAATAGTGTCAATGCCAAAAGTGGCGGCGAATGGAAATCGCTAAAGACCTTTGATCAAGCCGTTGGTATTAACCTGACAGAATATTCTGGTGGCCATGCCTATACATTGATCGACCAATATATTGATGCCGGAAAATTTACAGCGCTACGATTTAATCTAAACCTGGCTGACCTGAACAGTAGCTTGATCCTGAGCCCGCAATGCAACGTTTTATTTGCCGACGGAAGCACAAAGCCGATCTACTTTTTTGAAAGTGCCCCATCAAATGTTATCGTTACGCAAGAGTTGATTGTGAATTCCAGGGGTCACGTCGACTTCACTTTTGATGTGGACGTTAGAAAATCCCTGACCATGGACGACCTTGGAAATTATATTTTCAAACCCGTAATCCGGACGATTGAAACGGCCAAGGCAGGACACATCCAAGCCACGGTGACAAACTACAATGTCACGGACAGGTTGGTTGTATTTGCTTACCCCAGCGGACAATTTTCGCCATCGGAAACCACCCCGCCTTCGGCCGGTGAGGTACGATTTAAGAATGCCATTACTTCATTCAAGATTGCCAATGGAAAATTCGGACTTGGTTTTTTACCCGCAGGAAATTATGATTTGGTTTTTGCCAAGCATTCCGGATCGGGTGAATTCTTATCGGTACTGGGTCGATATGATGGGGTGACCGTCATTGCCACCGAAACTGTTCAATTGGAAATCGACCTGACCAAGTTGAGCGGGTCGTAAAGCCTTCACCCTTTTTCTGTCATTTTTCAACAATTCATTTCTATCTTTGATGCCTTTAATAAATCTGAAGGTATTATGCTAGTCGTAAAATTTGGCGGCACTTCCGTAGGTAAGCCCGAGCGGATGAAAAAAATCGGTGAACTGGTATTGGCCATGCCAGGAAAGAAGATCGTGGTGCTCTCTGCACTCAGCGGAACCACCAACACCTTGGTGCGCATCAGTGATCATTTGTTGGCAAAGCAAAATACAGCAGCCCAACAGGAAATTGCAGACTTGGAGAAACATTATAGCTCCTTTATACAGGACTTGTTTGATTCACCAGCCCATAAGGCCATTGGACAGGAAATCGTAAGCCGTTATTTCAGTTTGTTCCGCCTGCTGGCCGCCGGGCAGTTTGACGACCGCAGTTATCGCGAATTACTGGCACAGGGAGAATTGATCTCCACCGAATTGTTTTATCATCATCTGCAAGAGCGAAAAGTTGACGCACGTTTGTTGCCCGCACTGCACTTCATGTCCATCGACGAAAACCAGGAGCCGGAACTGGAAAAGATCAGCGAGCGCCTCAATCCGCTGATCCACGCGTTGGGTAAGACCGACTTGTTTGTAACCCAGGGCTACATCTGCCGCAACCATCAAAACGAAATTGATAACCTGCGAAGAGGAGGCAGCGATTATACCGCATCATTGATCGGGGCAGCGGTGCGCGCGGAAGAAATACAGATCTGGACCGACATCGACGGGATGCACAACAATGATCCACGTATTGTTAAGAAAACCCTTCCCATCGCCGAACTCACTTTCGATGAAGCTTCTGAGCTGGCTTATTTTGGAGCCAAAATTTTACATCCTTCCACAATTGTCCCAGCCCAGAAATATGGCGTGCCCGTTCGTTTGAAAAATACGATGGATGAAAAAGCCCCCGGCACCATCATCAGCGACAAGGGTACCGCCGGACAGTTCAAAGCCATTGCCGCCAAGGACAACATCACCGTCATCAACATCAAGTCCTCGCGCATGCTGCTGGCTTATGGTTTCCTGCGGAAGGTATTTGAGGTTTTTGAGAAATATAAAACACCGATCGATATGATTTCCACCTCGGAAGTGGCTGTCTCCGTGACCATTGACGAGCACCGCTTCCTCAAAGAGATTGTTGCGGAACTTAAAAATTTCGGTACGATTGAGGTGGATCAAAACCAATCCATCATTT
The DNA here is from genome assembly GCA_043785125.1 of Bacteroidia bacterium. Lineage (GTDB taxonomy): Bacteria > Bacteroidota > Bacteroidia > Cytophagales > Cyclobacteriaceae > ELB16-189. The sequence goes on along the minus strand of JAYVXP010000144.1, from coordinate 10,654 downwards.
GTATCGTGGGTAATAAGTTGTCGGAAAAAAAATCGGTGCTGAAAGAAGTATTTGATTCGCTTGGTGAAATCACGGTACGCATGGTGTCCTATGGCGGAAGTCACAATAATATTTCCATTCTCGTCGATACGGCACAAAAAGATAACGCGTTGAACTTATTGAATGAAGGGCTTTTTCATCTCTAAATTAATTACTGCGGCGTCGGAAGAGTGTAAGTCAAATTCCCGGGATTATCCGTAAGAACGACAGATCACCTAAATAAATAGTAGGAAAGTCATTACTGTTTTCGAGTTTGTAAGCCGTAAGAAAGGCTATCTTCAAGGCATCGTTATATTTTTTGAATGGGGATTGCCCACCGACCGCTGGAACTTCGAATTGTTGAATCTTAAAATTGATTCTTGTATCATTAAGTAAGTAACCGAATCCAGGAGCCAAACCATAATCCTCAGTTTTTACAATTCTAATTTGCGGATTTTCATTTACGTATAAAGTATCAATCTTGCTGATATTGCTAAGATCCAAATAGGTTGACCAGACAGCATAACCTCCGTGCTGCTTTTTACAAGTTAAAATCATTCTTCCTGAGAAGAGTACCCTGGCGCCATCTATCTGAAAATCCTGAGGCAAATTGAGGCAAGTTGTTATGTAGCCATGATTAACAGATATTATCTTAGTGCTGTCTGCACTAAATGCAATTACCCCTCCTTCATTTTTGATATCTTCGATCTTTGTCCCTTGACAATTACAAACATCAAAAACCGGTTCCTTCTTTGTACAATCCGAAATCCCCAAGAGGAATATAAAGGAAAGAAATACCGAAATCCAGTTGCTTATCACTTTCATTGACACTAAATTCAGCTTACCTCTTCGAAAGTTATGTTCTTTTGAATCAAAAACAAAGACAATGAAATTTCTAAATTTGCTCGCGGTGTTTGTGGCTTTTGCTCATGTAAGTTTGGCTCAAGTTACGTGGACGGCACTTCAGGCAAGCCCAGTTAGTTCAGGGAGTGCTTTACCTGGTTCCTTCCAGATAAACAATGTAATCTATTTGATTGATGGGGTGGATATTCTAGCCCAAAGTCCCAAAACTGGGCCTATAATATTTCGACAAATTCATGGACACAAAAAGGAATTCCAGCGTTCCAACTACTTTACAGGGAAGAGTAGGAATTGAAATATTAACAAGCCACGTTTTGATCGAATGAAGGAAGTATAATTCATGACGAAAGGTTTAAGAATGCTACATCTCTTTCATGGATTTACGGTTTGACTTTGGCACTTTTACCAAAAAGCGATCAAATAGTTCGGCTAATTCGCGCAGTTCCAGTTTCCAAGTTAAAGTAATGACAAAATTGGTGACCGCATGAAAAGAAAATTTAAAACCGGAAAATATCTCCAGGTAAATCCCAACCAAGAAATCGTCCGACTTTTATAAACTCCATTTTACACAGGAAATTAATTAATTACAACCCCCGAACAAATGTCCCGCGAAGCACCCGTCACACTTTTGAGCACGTTTACTTCCCCACGCATTCTCAGCACCCCCAGAAACGCAAAGATCAATGCTTCCTTAAACTCAATGATCTGCCGGGCGGGAATGACCACGTTGGCGATGTCCATTAGTTTTTCTTGCAGCAACTGGATCAGGACCGGATTCAACGTTCCTCCACCGGTCGTAAGCACACTGTAGCTACTCTTTCTCTGTGGCAAACTGTGATGAATTTCATTCACTATGGATTGACAGAAAGTGAGCATTCGGTTTTCAAGAGGTATAGATTCGTTATTCAACAAGGGGACGATGTTTAATTCAAAACCTTCCCGACCCAGTGATGGTCTGGCCCTGTGCAGAACCTTGTACACCGTCTCCAGATTCTTAAGAAGATTCCAATCCTTCTCTCCCTTCGCAGCCAACTTACCTCCGCGGTCAAATTCTTTGCCCCTCTTTTGAGCGAGATAATTTAAACCCATGTTGGCATAGCTAATATCAAAAGCAATCCGCTTTTTATTTTTCTCCATCGATAGGTTAGCGATTCCACCCAGGTTAAGACAAGCATCATATTCGCCAAAAAGAAGGCGGTCACCGATGGGCACCAGCGGCGCGCCTTGTCCGCCCAACGCAACATCAAGACTGCGAAAATCATGGACCACCGGCAACGCAGTCACCGCATGAATGGCCGGGCCGCTTCCCAATTGAAATGTAAACCCCCGTTGCAGTTGATGAAAAACCGTGTGCCCGTGTGACACCACCATGTCAACATTTCTAATCTTATTTTTTTGGACAAAATCCCAGCAACACGTTCCCATGAAATTTCCGAATTCAACATCCAAAGCCAGTAAATCCTCAGCAGAAAGAAGATGAGCGTCGGACAGTTTGCTTCTCCATGCTTTGTTGTATTTTATGGTTTTGGCGGATTGAATTTCAAACTTCCATTTTCCCTTTTTTGTAAAATAACAACAGGCAATGTCCAATCCATCCAGCGAGGTGCCGGACATCATGCCAATCGCCTTGTAACTATCTTTCGGTTTCATGCGTGTACCCTACATTTAGAGACAATCTTATTCCAATTTATTTCATCCTATTTTAAAGACGCGCAGCATTTCATACTTTTAAGACCACCTATCATCCAATGAATATCGCAGTTGATTACGGGAATACCACTGCTAAGGTGGGAATTTTTGAGAACGAACTTCTTCGTGAGAAGCGTCTTTTCACAGAACCGGCCGGACTTCGGTCCTTTTTGGAAAACCAGGCAGCCGCAAATGTGATCGTGAGCTCGGTGAGTTATCCAGCCGAAGAACTGTTATCCTGGATCGTGACCGTTGGAAAAAAATTGTCGCTTACATATTCGTTGCCCCTTCCGATAAAAAACCTGTATGCGACGCCTCAAACCCTGGGGGTAGACCGCATTGCCGCAGTATGTGGAGCATTGTCAATCTTTCCCCAACAACCTTGCCTTGTCATTGATGTTGGCACTTGCATTAATTACGAATTCATTGACGAAAAAGAAAATTATCATGGCGGAAGTATTTCACCCGGCATCGCCATGCGCTTTGAAGCCATGCACACTTTTACCTCGCGTTTGCCGCTGGTCAATCCTGTTCCCGATCCTCCCTTGATTGGAAGCAGTACCGAAACTTGTATGCAAAGTGGTGTGATCAATGGGATGCGTGCCGAAATAGAAGGCATCATTCAACAATATCTTGACCATTATCCCAGCACAAAAGTTCTCCTGTGCGGGGGTGATGCTTCCTTTTTTGAAAGCCGTTTGAACCAATCGATCTTTGTTGCACCGGATCTCGTTCTGCAAGGATTAAATAGAATCCTCCGATACCATATCAGCCGGTAGCCGTGTATGGATTTGGCACTGATTTTGGTGGTTTGGTGCTGTCATTGGCTGTTTGAAAGAAATATGAGAAAACTTTGCATGGTACTTTGTTCTGTTTCATCCTGTACAGTGGTGCTGATGCTCCTGTTCTCCTGTTCGATCAAAGAGGCTGCCAAACCTATTGTTTATGAAGGCCCGTTAACCGAGGCTGAAGACGTTGACATGCTGTACACTGAAAAAGACCAGATCAAGGTGAACATGAAGGCCAAGAAAATCAACGAGCTTCAAAACGGTGACCGCGAATTTCCAGAAGGAATTTACCTCGAGTTTTTTGATGAGTTCGGGAAACTCACATCAACCTTGCGCGCCAACCAGGCTTACTACTTTAAGCAAGAAAACAAATGGCGCGGCCGTGGAAAAGTAGAAGTAAAGAATATTGAAAAGAAACAGCAACTCAACACAGAAGAACTTTTCTGGAAACCGGAGGCGAAAAAGATTTTTACCGATAAGTTCGTAACGATCCGGCTGGAAAATGATGAGATCTTGTATGGCACCGGATTAGACGCTGCCCAGGACCTCTCCACCTATACCATCACCAAGCCCGAGGGGGAAATTCTTGTAAAGGATGAATAGCGGTTGCAACCCAGGCCCTGGGTTGTAAGTCAAAGCCGGCTTCGGTATAAAATCGTATTTTTGCTGCAGTATGAACTTAGTGAATATCATCCTGCTTTCCCTCGCGGCCGGTTTTATCATCATCGGCATTTATGAAACCATGGTGTCAGGCTTTGAAAAGGCATATTGGGCGATTATGCTCTCTGTTATTCTCTTCTTTGCCTATACCTATAGAAAGAAAAGATAAGCCGAATGGACACCTCTCTCCTTCCCCTTATTTTTGCCGCGCTGGTCTTTTCCTTCTTTTTTGCCGGAATCGAAATTGCCTTTCTTTCCGCCAACAAACTGCAGATTGAATTACAAGGCAAGCAGGGCGCTCTGTGGGCCCAGATTATGTCGAAATACCTGAAAGATCCCTCCAGCTTTATTGGCACCACACTCATCGGCAATACACTCGCCTTGGTCTTATTTGGAATTTATACGACCCAATTGTTTGAGCCTATACTGGCGAGAATTTTGCCGGAAAGCTTAAGTCATGAGGCTTCTATTTTGCTTATTCAAACCCTCGCCTCAACTGCCATCATACTTTTTACGGCCGAGTTTTTACCCAAAAGTCTGTTCCTCATCAATCCGAATCTGATGCTCGCTGCCCTGGCCGTGCCGTTTCGTATTCTGTACTTTCCATTGTGGCCCATCATGTTCATGATTGTTTCTTTGTCCAAGTTTGTGATTGTACATGTTTTGCGTTTGGAATATTCCGAAGCAAAGCCTGTATTCGGCTTGACCGATCTGAACAACTACTTAAAAAACATGTTTACCGTTAAACATGAAAATGAGGAAGTCGAGCTTGACAAAAAGATATTTCACAATGCGCTTGAATTTAAAACCGTAAGAATCCGTGAGTGCATGATACCCCGCACCGAGATTGTGGCCGTCGGCCTTGATGAAGGGATAAAAAAATTAAAGGACGCGTTTGTAGAAAGCGGTCACTCTAAAATCCTGATCTACCGCGAAACGATCGATGACGTTATCGGGTATTGCCATTCTTCAGCGCTTTTCAAAAAACCAAAAAACATTGAAGAAATTCTTACCTCCATTATCATTGTACCCGAAACGATGATGGCCAATGAATTGATGGTTCAATTTATCAAAGAACACAAGAGCCTGGCGGTGGTGGTGGATGAATTTGGGGGGACATCCGGATTGGTGAGCATGGAGGATGTCATTGAGGAAATTTTTGGGGAAATTGAAGATGAACACGATGAAGATGACCTGATTGGTCAGAAATTGGATCATCAAACGTGGCTGCTCAGCGCCCGCCACGAAATTGATTACCTCAACGACACGTATGGGTGGCATTTGCCAAAAGGCGATTATGAAACGCTGGGAGGACTGATTCTTTCCTACACAGAGGACTTTCCCGACGAAGGGGATTCCATATCCATTCCCCCCTTTCGGTTTACCATCCAATCTACCGACGACAACCGGATTGATACGGTAAAAGTGGTGGTGGAAAACCAGGGGCAGGTTTCAGCCGACTAGTTATCATAAGTCGCTGTAAATCAATAGAATTAATTGCTGTTTTATTGAATTGACCCTTTGCCGTTTTCATATTACAGGTTAAATTTGCCCCTCCTTTACCAGGACGGACAAGTAAAAAGGGGTTTTACTGGCGAACATTTAAATCAAATTAATCAACGGTATGGCATTGATTGGAACGTTAAGAACGAAAATGACCAAAGTGGTCGTGGGCCTGGTGGCCATTTCGATGATTTTTTTTATTGTAGGAACTGATTTATTCGGAAATGGACCGCGCTCTATTTTTGGAGGCGATAAGAATAAAGTAGGTGAAATTGCCGGCCACAGCATTTCGCTGGAAGAATACCAGGCCGCCGTACAGGAGCGTGAAAACAACTACATCCTGAACATGGGACGCAAACCGGGAGATCGGGAGGAACCCCAGTTGCGTCAGGAAGCCTGGGAATCGTTGATCCTGAAGTATGCGATCACACCGCAATTTGATAAGGTTGGAGTAAAGGTGACCAGCGAAGAAGCATGGGACATGATACAAGGCAAAAATATTGACCAAAACATTAAGACATCATTTGTTGATTCCGCGGGAACATTTGACCGAAACCGTCTTATGGAGTGGTTGCAAAACATGGACCGCCCCGAAATGGCACAGAACAGGGTACGGTGGGATATTTTCAAGCAAAGTCTGATACCAGGACGTGAGCGCGTCAAATATGAATTCTTGCTGGTAAAGACCAATTATGTAACTGAGGCAGAAGCAGAGCGCGATTATCACAGTCAGAATGATGTCGTCGAAGCCAAATACTTATACGTCCCTTATTTTGCCATCAGTGATTCAACCATTAATGTTTCAGAATCCGATTTAAAAACGTATTACAATAAGTACAAGGAAAAATACAAGGTAGAGCAGTCGCGCAGTTTGAGTTATGTCACTTTTCCCGTGGTCGCCTCACCGAAAGATTCTGCTGCCCTGACAGAAGACCTAACTCGCGTACTTGAAAATTTTAAGAACACAACGGAAGACTCTGTTTTTGCGGCCAACAACACTGAAGGCAAAAAGCCATATGCAAAATATACCGTCTCTTCTTTGCCCACTTTTCTGAGCAATCAAAATGAAGCCATTAAAACGGGCACGATCATCGGCCCCGTGTTGGAAGGGAACACATATAAAATTGTGAAAGTGGTTAAGGTTGGAACCGATACGGTTTACAATGCCAAGGCAAGTCATATCCTGATTAAGTGGGACAATGAAACTCCCGCAGCAAAAAAGACGGCAAAAGAGAAAGCCAGAAAAATCATAAAGGACATTCAGGGCGGAGCCAGTTTTGCTGCCAAAGCGCGTGAATTCGGAACCGACGGAACGGCTACACGGGGCGGTGACCTGGGCTGGATTGTTTCCGGGCAGATGGTGAAGCCTTTTCAGGATGCGGTTTTTGCTGCAAAAAAGACCGGACTTCTGGGTGACGTCGTTGAAACTCAGTTTGGTTATCATGTCATTGAAGTCACCGAACTGAAAAACAACACCGCTTATACCATAGCGACCATTGAGCGCGAAATTTCGCCCAGCGATGAAACCCACAACGAAGCATACCGCAAGGCTGAAACCTTCGCTGCCAGTTTGAAAGGAATTGATGAATTCAAAATAAAAGCAAAGAAGGAAAATCTTGGCTTATTTGATGCGAACGACCTTGGCACAGCAGAGCGCAGGATCAACAACCTGGGAGATGCCCGAAAAATGATCACCTGGCTTTTCCGCGAAGCTTCTTTGGGAACCGTCTCGGAAGTCTTTGATCTGGATAATAATTATGTGGTGGCCGTTATGACTGGAGAAACTGAAGAAGGGTATAAGCCATGGGATAAAGTAAAAGAAGAAATTACCCCGGCTGTCAAGAATGAGCAAAAAGCAAAAGTTATTATCGAAAAACTTGCCGCTCAAAAAGGCACATTGGATGAGATCGCGAAAGCATTTGGAACCGATGCTTCCGTAAACTCAATCCCCGATTTGAAACTCAACACCAATACACTCCCCACCGTCGGATTTGATCCGGTGGCAACCGGAACAGCCTTTTCACTGGAAAGCGGGAAACGCTCAAAACCTTTTGCCGGAGAAAATGGCGTGTTGATCATAGCGGTGCAAAACAAGACCATTGCTCCGTCTGTGGCTGACTATTCAATGTTCAAAAATCAGATTTTACAAACCCTTAGCAATCGGGTATCCTCCAGTGTTCCGGAAGCAATTAAGAAATCTGCCGACATTAAGGACAAGCGCTACAAATTCTTCTAATCTTTAAGATCAACGGGCATCCAAACTCCGGGTTGGGTGCCTGCTTTTATTGACATGGATCACGCCTGGTTTGAATCCTTCCGCGAAAAACTTGACCAGCACCACTCCTGGCCGACCTTATATATCTTCAAATTCATTGTACCCAAAGGCAAAGAAGAGGAGGTGCGAAGGTTGTTTTCGCTTCACACCACGTCCGAGAAAGAATCCAAAAACGGAAAATACATAAGCCTTACCTTTCAGATGATGATGCAATCCAGCAGCGCTGTCATTGATGTTTATCAAAAGGCATCCGTTATCGAGGGCCTTATCGCCCTGTAAACCCCAGCCTTAAGGATGGGGGGCTCCCAAGTCATCAAACTGAGACATTACCGTCAAGTCGCGATGGTTGCTATCCTTCTTCTTTAATGCTATTTTTATAAGGTGATCCTCCAGTGCAAACCCATCACAAAGTATTCCAGTGTTAATTTTGAATCTTAAATTTTGAGCTCTATGGAATGGAAAGAAGAAAATAACCGATTAAAAAAGACATTCAAGTTCAAGGATTTTTCGGAAGCCTTTGGATTCATGACACGGGTAGCGCTCATTGCTGAAAAAATGGATCACCATCCTCTATGGACCAATGTTTATAATACCATCGATTTCGAACTCTCCACCCACGACGCAGGCGATATCGTTACCGAAAAAGACCACAAACTAGCCCAAGCCATCGACAAAATTTTACACTCATAGATCGATTACTGATCACTGAATACCCTCACCGATTACTGACCTTATTGTGTCGCCGGAAAAACCCTCCCTCTACGTCGTTCCCACACCCATTGGCAACTTGCAGGACATAACCCTGCGGGCGTTGGAAGTACTCAAATCTGTTGACCTTATTTTGGCAGAAGACACCCGAAAATCGGGCATCCTCCTGAAACATTACGCCGTCAGCAAACCGCTCCAAAGCTTTCATATATTTAACGAACATCAGGTTCATCCCGCCCTTGTACAACGCATGGCGAAAGGAGAAGTGATGGCCATCATCACCGATGCGGGCACGCCTGGAATTTCGGATCCTGGTTTTTTACTCGTACGGGAGACCATGAAAGCCGGATTGAAAATTGAATGCCTGCCTGGCGCCACCGCTTTTGTTCCGGCCCTGGTGAAATCAGGTTTCCCCACCGACCGATTTGTGTTTGAGGGATTTCTGCCTCACAAAAAAGGAAGACAAACGCTGATCAAAAAACTGGCAGACGAAGAACGGACCATCATTCTATATGAATCTCCGCACCGCTTAATAAAAGCTCTTGAACAATTGATCGTCGCCTTCGGTCCGGCGCGCCTGGTTTCCGTTTCACGCGAGCTGACTAAAATCCATGAAGAAACTGCAACGGGCACTTTGGAACAGGTTTTGCTCCATTTCTCACAAAAGGAAGTCAAAGGAGAAATTGTAATCGTGATCGATGGCAAAAGAGAATAACCTGAGCCCGGTATTGCTGTTGGGAATTTCTGCCGCGCTGCTTTGTGCGGGTTGGTTGATGAAATCATTTCCGGTTTTGATTTTCGCCGGACTCGCCCCACTTTTTGCCATCACCGATCAGGCCCGGGACAAAGACCGTTTCTGGAATCTGAGTGAATTGATTTTGGTTGGTTTGGCCATAGGGTTTTTTGCCGCCCATGTTTTTAAAATGCAATCGCTGGTGATGAGCATGGTCGAAGCCATCGCACTGACCCTGGCATTCCTGGGTTATTCATTTGCCTATCAACGACTGGGTGGATGGATGGGAAAATTTGCGATCGTCTTTTTTTGGTTGGGCATAGAATATGTTTTCTTGAAACTCCCGTGGCGTAATCAGTTTACTTTTCTCGGCGATGCGCTTGCCCTGAAAACGGACTGGCTTGGATGGACACAATATACAGGCTACCTGGGCTCCTCCTGCTGGATATTGCTCGCCAACCTCCTAGTCTACCTAGGCTTGTTCAGAGCGGGAAAAATTAATTGGTTTTTTATCGTCTTAGCCCTTTTGTGGATAACCGCACCCATTGCTTTTTCGTATTGGAGAGCGGGGCAAGCCATTTCCAGAACAGATATGATCTTCTTGTACGACGGCAATAATTCTTCCCTGAACAAAAACTATATTCGGCTCGGCGAGGTTATACCCAGGACTGCCGCCGGCATCTCTGTTTTAATCCTTCTTGTCGCTGTGATAAGAAATAAAGACCCTAAGTGATGAATTTAGAAACGATTGAACAACAGGTAATTGAACTCAGTCTGGAAGTCGGTGATTTCATTCATCATGAAGCGCTGAATTTTGACCGGACCCGAATCGAGCAGAAAGACGGCTTTAATAATCTCGTTTCGTATGTGGACAAGGAATCGGAAAAAAGACTGGTAAGTCAGCTGGCGAAAATATTACCGGGAGCCGGTTTTATTGCTGAAGAAGGAACTGCTACGGACGGCACCAATGATTATAAATGGATCATTGACCCCTTGGATGGTACAACCAATTTTACGCACGGTCTGCCGATTTTCGCCATTAGCATTGGATTAGCCAAAGGGAACAAAATGGTCATGGGCATGGTGTATGAAGTCAATAAGAAAGAAGCATTCTATGCACGGGAAAATAATCCGGCTTATTGCAACGGGAAAGAAATCAAGGTTTCCCCGCTTGATTCCATGAGTGAGAGTCTTTTGGCAACCGGATTCCCATATTATCATTTTGAAAAGCGTGACGCCTATCTGGAAATCATCAAAATCTTTCTCGACAAAACACATGGCGTACGCCGGTTGGGTAGCGCCGCCACCGATCTGGCTTATGTGGCCTGTGGACGGATGGAGGGATTTTTCGAATTTAATCTTAACGCATGGGATGTAGCCGCCGGTGCCTTTATAGTACAACAGGCCGGTGGTGTGGTC
>JAYVXP010000143.1:0-5077 GCA_043785125.1 Bacteroidia bacterium | reverse complement strand
TGAGCGGCCTCAGAAAATGTTGGTCGTAGGTTCGGGTGCAATCGGAGCGGAGTTCGCCTATTTCTACAGCACGATTGGAACCGAGGTAACAATCGTTGAGTTTTTGCCGCGGGTGGTCCCAGTGGAAGACGAGGAAGTTTCCAAGGCGCTGGAGAAGTCATTTAAGAAAGCAGGCATGACGATTTATACCAATTCAGAGGTGACCAAAGTGGATACTAAAGGGAAAGGTTGTGTGTCAACAGTGAAAACCCCAACGGGTGAAATCAAGATCGAATCCGATATCGTACTTTCTGCAGTCGGCATTGCGACTAATCTGGAAAATATTGGCCTGGAAGAAGTGGGTGTCAAAACGGAAAAAGGAAAAGTCATTGTTGATGATTTTTATAAAACCAATGTCCCCGGAGTTTATGCGATCGGTGATATTGTAAAAGGCCCGGCACTGGCCCACGTTGCTTCGGCAGAAGGAATTATTTGCGTTGAAAAAATAACGGGACACAACCCCGAGCCACTCAATTATAATAATTTGCCAGGATGTACTTATTGCAGCCCAGAGATTGCCTCTGTTGGATATACAGAGGAGGCTGCCAAGAAGGCGGGTTATCAACTCAAAGTTGGTAAATTTCCTTTTTCGGCTTCCGGCAAGGCAAAGGCTGCGGGCGTATCGGAAGGATTTGTAAAATTGATCTTTGATGCAAAATATGGAGAGCTGTTGGGCGCGCACATGATTGGCCATAATGTGACCGAGCTCATTGCCGAGATCGTGGTGGCGAAGAAACTGGAAACAACGGGTCACGAAATCATCAAGTCCGTTCATCCACACCCTACCATGAGTGAGGCGGTGATGGAGGCAGCGGCAGCGGCTTATGGTGAGGTAATTCATTTGTAAGAATTCCGATCGGGTTTACGAAAGATTTGTGTTTTCTGTTTGGAATAGTGGTGTGATACCCGAATTCAGGGATATAAAATCTTCTGCATTTATGGGATCAGGTTCTGGAATCGTTTCCGACCTGAGAAATGGCCCCTTCTTCATTTTCATGAATGACTTGATTGACTTGATTTTTCATGCTAATGTGATTATTTTGCAATGGACGAAATGAAAAAGTCCATGCCACCACTCAAACCTTAATTAACCATGAAAAAAATCATCACCCTGATTTTGCTTTGCAGCGTCATTCTCCCGGAAATCAATGCCCAGGACATTGCTGATGTCAATGTTAAAGCGCGGTTCGAGAGAAGTAAATCAATCTATTTTGCCGTAGGCCCCAGCTTTGTTCAGGGGGCATTGGGGGATTATGGAATTGGAACGAGTTTTGAGACCGGGTTTATGAAAAGACTAAACAAGGTGATGTCAATAGGGGCAGGTCTTTCTTATATGGGTTTTAAGTATGACGCAGGTAAAACCTTTCCTAATTATTATGACACGCAAGATGATCAAACAATCAAACTCACTTTACAGGGTGGCAATGTTTCTCTTTTGTCGGCAGGCTTCAATTTTAAACTGAATCTTATCCCTGTCAGTGACAACACTAAGTTTTCTGTGTATGGAATAGCTACTCCTTTCGTTTCTTATTACACCCGTGGCGAGGTAAGCGGAAAAGGGGATTTCTACAATTATGACAGTATCTCCAATGATTACACAAGTTATGCAAGAACCGATACCTGGAGTAAAGATGATGGCTTTCCGGTTTTAAGAAAAGTATCGAAGTTAACGGGGGGTATTTATTTAGGTTTTGGTGTGGAATTCTTTCCGGCTAAAACAATTTCAGGATTTATTCAGGCAACGTATGGCTACACCCTTCCTATTTCCTTTGTTTCTACTTCAAGCTATTTAAACGACGGTGATATATATACGTATAACAAAGTAAAGTACTATTCTGATAATACCACCAAGTCGGCCAGTTATTTCAATTCCCAATTCCCCATGGTTAACAAAGGCTTTACTGCGGTAAGTTTAAAAGTTGGGATGGCCTTTAATTTCTAAAATTCTTACGTTATGAAATCCAGAATTCTGTCTACGTTATTCATCATAATTCTGGCTTCGTCCTGTGCCATCGCTCAGTTCAGATTGTATGAAAGCGGAATGAAAGCATACAAGGCTCAAAACTGGGACGGGGCGATTACGGATTTGACTGATTTTTTGAGCAAATGGCAGCATGACAAGGTCCACGATGATGAGATCAATTACGCTATGGGTGTATCCTATTTCAAAAAAAATGACTACCTGAGTGCAATGAAAATGCTGGACGCCACCGCCAGGACAAATCCCAATTTTCAAAAGGGTAGCGTGGCATGGTTACTGGCGGTCTGCTGCGACCGGCTCAATCAACCCAAAGAAGCCATTGTAGAGTATGGCAATGCAATCAAAGAATATCAAAACGATTCGAAGAACCGATCCAAACTCTTAACAGAAAGAAGTAAAATCGAGATCAGAATTGGGGATACGGCATTGGCCAATGATGATCTTACACAGGCATTGTCCATTGATTCAGACAACAATGAAGCAAAATCTTTATTGAGTAGCATAACCGAAGTTACTACGGTCTCAACCCGGGAAGCTAAAACTCAGGTTAAGCCAAAGAAAAGCGAAGAGAAAACGGCGGAGGTAAAGAAACCTGAAAAGAAAGCCGAGGAAAAGAAGGTTGAGGGAAAAAAGCCAGAACCTGAAAATAAAACTGTAGTGGCTGAAAAACCAGTTCAGCAACCTGTGGTACAGCAGGTTGTACAGCAAGTGGTGATTGAGGCAGAAAAAAAGATTCCTACTTTGGCGGAAATGTATGCGGATGAAAAACGCTATGCACTGGTGATAGGCAATTCCAATTATCCGCCCAGCATGGGTTTGCTTCCCAATCCAAAAAATGATGCTTCTGATATTGCTGAAGCACTCAAGAAGCAAGGCTTTTCGGTCAATCTTCTTATTGATGCGACCTATGGCGAAATGAAAAAAGGAATTTTTGATTTAAAGAAAACACTGGATCAAAGTGTTCGCGATAAAACGGTAGCGTTGTTTTATTACGCCGGCCATGGAATTCAGGCGATGAGTGAAAATTGGCTAATCCCCGTAGATTCCAAATTATCCATAAAAGACGAAGATGATATTCGTATTCAGTGCGTTCCCGTTCAAGCCCTTGTGTTGAATAATTTGCTTTACACCAATTCAAGAATGAATATTATTATCCTGGATGCTTGTCGCAATAACCCCATTCCGTCTTCAACACGTTCGGCTGGAGGTAAAGGACTGCAGGAGGTTTCCAGGGCGAGGGGTTCCTGGATTGCTTTTGCCACCGCACCGGGTTCTGTAGCATCCGACGGGCAGGGTAGAAATGGATTGTATACCCAGGAATTACTTAAGGCTTTTGCCAAACCAGGATTAAGTATTGAGGAGGTGTTTAAGGAGGTTCGCAAAAACGTTTATGCCCAATCCGGGGAACATCAGGAGACGTGGGATAACTCTAATATTATCGGTGATTTTTATTTCAATTTGAATCAAAAGCAGTAATTGAAACCCGCTGTTCTTTGCTTACATGTTCGAATTGGGGGGTCGCAACTCTTGTTCTGCAGCCGCGAAGCCCGTTTAAAAGGCAGCCCGACAGCACTGGCAGCATTAGCATTTGATGCGCGATCCCGGCGTAAGAAGTGCCAACATTGAAAACCTTTTCGGTATCTTTCACCCCGGTTACCAACGTATCTCATCGCAACGCACGCATCCCATATTATCAAGGAAGAAGACCTGATCTCCGGCCTAAGAAATAAAAGCCAGGAGTCGCTCAGTTATCTTTTCGATCATTATTCCGGGGCTTTGTATGGAATTATTTTTCGTATTGTAAAACACGAGGAAGTAGCGGAAGAAATCCTTCAGGACGTATTTTTGAAAGTATGGGAAAAGATTGGAAGCTATGATTCCTCGAAAGGGAAGCTGTTCACCTGGATGCTGAATATAGCCCGTAACCAGGCCATCGATAAAACGCGCTCAAAAGAAATCAGCAAAGGCAGGAAAACCGATGACCTTGACAATCTCGTAAGTAGAATTGACAGTCAGGAACATGCAGAACTACAAGTGGATTCCATTGGGCTAACAGAATTGTTGGACCGATTGCCAGAAGAACAGCGTTTTGTAGTGAATTATTTATACTTGAAGGGATATACCCAATCGGAGCTGGCAGAAGAATTTACGATTCCTTTGGGCACTGTAAAAACACGACTGCGGTTGGCATTGATAGAACTGCGTACTATTTTAAGAATAAATTGAATTTACAGGGATACATATCGACCGGAATTTTAGAGGCTTACGTGCTGGGCGACGTGACTGCCAACGAACGCGTGGAGGTGGAGGGTCAACTCACTCTCTATCCTGAATTGCGTGCCGAGCTGAAGAAAATCGAAGAAACACTGGAAGTCGTGGCAATGAGGGCGGCCATTGCTCCGGGTATTCACGTGAAAGAAAAACTCATGCGGACAACCGGGTCAGTAAAATCTGAAGCTAAGGTTGTGCCGATTGCTTCCGCTCCAGTCACTACCTGGAAATATGCCGCGGCAGCATCGGTCGCCATCGCACTGATGGCTTCCTATATGGCTTATTCTTACAGGTCTCGCTGGATCGAGAGTCAAACGGCGTTGACTGAATTGACAGCGCAGAATCAGCAGATAGCCAAAGATTATAATGTCGTCAACCAGAAACTGGACAAGATTCAAGGTGATTTATCGATCATAGAAAGTACGGCCTTCAAAAAGGTAGTGATGAAAGGCACGGCCAACAATCTCAACTCCCTTGCTTCAGTTTATTGGAATGAATCCACCCAGGAAGTATACCTCAGTATTCAAAACCTGAAAGAAATTTCCAAAGAGAAACAGTTCCAGCTTTGGGCTGATGTAAATGGTAAGATGGTGGGTGTAGGCGTGTTTGACAAAAATTTCACGGGACTTTTGAAAATGAAAAATATTGCAGGCGCCGCGGCCTTTGCGGTGACCATCGAGCCCATGGGTGGGAAGGAAAATCCTACACTGGAAACCCTCCAGGTCATTGGTGCATTGGAACGGATCAAGAGTTAAAATAATTGCAATTCTAAAATCCGCACGTTGC
>JAYVXP010000142.1:0-5087 GCA_043785125.1 Bacteroidia bacterium | reverse complement strand
TCTCATTTTGTTTGAAAGCGATAACCCTGGAACTGTTTTCTTCCCGGAAACTGAGGCTATCCATCGGGATATAGTATTCTGTTTTCTCATGAAAAGCTACTTTTATCCGACCCGGATTCACCTCTGTTATGATTACATCGCCAAACAAGGATGAGATGGTGGTAATATCGTTATGAGCATAACGGTTTGGGCGATAGGCTCCAAGAAATCGCCCGGCAAATGTTTTGTCGACCGAGATGGGTTTTCTCAACGGCCGCTTTGGAAAATAACGGTCGGTGAATTCTTCCAATACCTCACTGTAAACACCACCTGCTTTATCGGTATTAAAAGAAATAAAAATACCGGTGTGAAATTCGGGGTATAAAGCCATCAGAGAATGAAACCAAAACGTATCACCACCATGACCGATCACGGCAATACCGTTGAGGCTCATGTCCATAAACCCATAGCGCATGGGATTGACCAAAGGATGATGGCGGTGCGCTGGACTTTCCATCAACTCCAGGGTGGTACTGTCCAGCAATTGAAACTGCTTATACCGGCCATAATTTAAAATAGCTAACATGAATTTCACCATATCGGAAGCGGAACTCGCCGCTGAACCAACCGGGTACAATGGAACATACTCAAATGGTTGCTCCATCAACTCACCTTCCTCAAACTTATATCCTTTTGACATCATCGGCCTCAGGACGTTGGGCAACGGCTGACGAAACGAGGTGACGTTCATCCGCAACGGCTGGAGAATATTCTTCTCCACATAATTGTTGAATGACATGCCCGATACTTGCTCAACAATATACGCTGCTATGCCCGCACCATGATTGGAATAAGAAGCCGTTATTGCCGGAGGCCGCACCCGCGCAGGAAGCTCGCGCTTCAGGATTTCTCCCAATGGTTTTAGAGAAGTTGAGTCGGTCCCAAAAAGGCCAATCACGCGATCTTCAAAACCAGCAGTGTGCGTCATGAGGTCTTTTAGGGTAATGGGCTTTGAGTACGTTTCAGGAATCTTAAAATCTTTCAAATAGTGATTGATGTCTTCCTCCAATTTTAGCTTTCCCTGGGATACCAGTTGCATGACGCTAATCCAGATAAACATCTTGGAAATCGATCCGATGCGAAAAAGGGTGGAGTCGGCCTTGGCAGGAAGGTGCTTTTTTACATCCGAGAACCCATAGCCCCTGGCCAATAGAATTTTTCCGTCCTGGACAATTGACACAGTAGCGCCGGCAATATGCTTGTCGCGAAGATGGGTTTGAATAAGTCCATCCATGAATGCCCTCAATTGAAGCGTGTCCGATAGTAGCTGGGACTTAACCGTTATCGTAACCAGAAGCGCAAGGCAAAGCAATATTTGCTTTTTCATTGGGTTAATTCAAGGTTTAAAATTCAAGGGTATATTCAGTCCCTCCATCTCCACAGATAAATGCAGGCGTATGTCTTATAAGGACTCCAGTTTTCAGCGATAGCCAGTATCTGTTTCTTAAATCTTTTATGCTTCCGATTCAATCCATAGAGTTGAACCATTGCGTTCTGGATTCCGATGTCATCAATAGCAAAAACATCTTCCCGGGCCAACACAAACATAAGCAACATCTCCACTGTCCAGCGGCCTACGCCTTTGATCTGGGTAAGATCGTTGATCACTTCTTCATTGGTCATCCTGGTCAAACGCTGTACGTCCATTCCCTTTTCTATTTCGAAACGGGCAACATTTTGGAGGTAAGTAGCTTTGGCTTTAGAAAGGCCAACGGAATGAAGTTGCTCGAGCGGCGTTTCCAAAATTTGCTGAGGGGTGGGCTCCTGTTCACCGTATAATTGAAGAAACCGGCCATGAATCGTATCGGCAGCCTTCACGGAAAGCTGCTGGGAAACAATGGATTCGCAAAGCCGCAAATAAACCTGTTTGCGTTTTTTAAGGACAATGGGGCCAATTTTCCGGATTACCTTTTTAAGGACCTTGTCGCCCGAAAGGTGTTTGATGTATTCACTCATAAATGGAAATGGGAAGTTAAGATACCCAAAAATAACCACTGATTCACGCCGAAGGCTGACTACTGATTTGCACTGATCTGGCTGATGCCACGGATCGTGACCGATCACTGATTACAGATCATCGATTACTGAATAAAGGGCGTCTCTAAAAGACGGGTTGAGGTCATAAAAGACAGGTTTTTTTAGATGCCAGAAACTAAATGCGCGCTTGATAGGTGTACAACTCAAAGTATCTGCCCTTCTTATCAATCAACTCCTGATGCTTGCCTTGTTCCACGATGGTACCATGCTCAATCACCAGAATCTGGTCGGCCTGACGGATCGTACTCAACCGGTGTGCAATGACAAAAGTGGTCCTGCCCCGCAATAGACTCCGCAGACTTTCCTGAATAAATGCCTCGCTTTCTGTATCCAGATTGGAAGTTGCCTCATCCAGAATCAGAATGCGCGGATCAGCAAGTATCGCCCTGGCAATTGCAATGCGCTGGCGCTGACCTCCGGATAACTTAACACCGCGTTCCCCAATCAAGGTATCCAGTCCCTTTTCAAACCGGTCTGCAAATTCTTTGACATGAGCCGCTTTGACGGCACCTAGTAATTGCTCTTCCGTTGCATTGGGACGCGGAAATAAAATGTTCTCTTTTATGGTGCCCTCGAACAAGAAATCGTCCTGCAACACAACACCCAACTGGCTCCGATAACTGTACAGCGACACTTTGGACAAGTCAACACCGTCAACAGTAATCGTTCCGCTGTCTGGATTTAAAAATGTTGAAGCTAGTCCGGCGATGGTTGACTTTCCCGATCCGGATGTTCCAACCAAGGCAGTGACCGATCCGGCGGGTGCTTTAAAACTAATGTTCTTTACCACTTCTTTTCCTTCATCATAAGCGAAGGATACGTTGTTAAACGATATATCCCCTTCAATGGGACCAATCCTGATTGTTCTAACAACACCATCGTCCTCCGGCACCATGTTCATAATCTCTTCCGTGCGATCAAGGCCCGCAAATGCTTCCGTCAACTGACTACCGATATTGCTCATCTGAACAATCGGTGCGATCATAAAGCCCAGGTAAAGCGTGAACGAAAGAAATTCCCCAATGGTCAGTTGGTGGTTCATGATCATGTATCCGCCTATTCCCATGATTCCCGTAGAGGCAAGTCCGAGTAGAAAACTAGCCGAACTGGTAATGAGACTGGTGGCCGTCAGGCTCTTCTTGACATTGAGAAACAATTTCTCAACACCGGATTCAAAAGATTTAATTTCCTGTGCCTCCGCATTGAATCCTTTGATGACCCGCACACCATTCAATGTTTCCGTCAACCTTCCCGTAACTTCAGCGGTAATGACACCGCGCTCGCGAAAGACGGGACGGATATAAGAAAATGCTTTAAGCGAAATCAATCCAAAGATGAGTACCGGCACCAGCACATACAAAGTCATCCACGGGCTGATCTGAATCAGCAGCACGAGGCATATTACAGAAGTCAGTACGCCGCCCACCAATTGTACCAAGCCCGTTCCTACCAGATTCCGTACACCTTCTACATCATTCATGACGCGGGAGACCAATGCTCCGGATTTGTTGTTGTCAAAAAACCGGGTCGGCAGCCGAAGAATCTGTTGCTGCACTTTTGCACGCAAAACTGAAATCAGGTGCTGCGCTTCAACGCTAAGAATTTTGGTCAATAAATAAGAAGTAACAGATTGGATCAGAATGGAACCCGCCACCGCCGCCAGAATGACCTTGAGCATGTGCATGTCACCTTTGTCAATTACATCATCCATCAGAAATTTGGTCGCCCCGGGCAGGACAAGTCCAGCCAACCGGCTGATGACAATCAAAATCAGGCCAACGAAAATAATGTTTTTGCGGGGCCAAATGATCGTTTTAAAAACGTGGGCGATGGTTACTTTGGGTTTAGTCGTACTCATTGGTTATTAGTTATTGGTCATTAGCTTAGTCATTGGTGGTTAACCATGGACCAATCTACCATGCAATTATTTTTTTGTCGCGAAAAAATTTTCCGGTGGGTATTTCCTTTTCCAACGCCAGCCAGATGGCGGTTTCAGCGCCTTTTTGAACAGTTCGGGGTGCACCTGCACCTCCCATGTCGGTTTTTACCCAGCCGGGACACATGGTATTTACTTTAACGTTAGTCCCAGAAAGATCCGCGGCCATTACCGCAAAACTCGTCCCAAGGGCCTGTGCAACAATTCCGGAATCTACAATTCCGATTTTCTTTTTAGTCATAACCCTATTGTCTATTGAATAACAAAAAACATTTTCCAGGATCCATCAACGCCAGCCAGCGACCGGTTCAAAAAGCCAGCTCCTTTATAATCAAAATTAAATTGCAGACTGTCCCCATTCAGTTTGTACACCAAAACGGTTTGATCATCCCGGGTTATTGTACCGGAACCTCCGGAGGTAAATGTTCCGCTTTTTGGCCAGGCTGTGACTCCACTGTTGCCCTTTACGATGAAGGCAAATGTGCTGGTACCAGCAGGAGGATTTGCAATGGAAATGGTAAAAGCAGAAAAATTGGCGCTCACGTCGGTTTGATCTTGAATAACTTTTACGGCTCTCCAACTCCCGGATAAGGTTGGGGTTGAGACCGAAGTAGTCTGCGGTGGTGTCGCCCTATCCTCCCTGCACCCCAAGGCAAAAAAAATAAAAAGGAAATTTATTGTATGGATCGGTGTCATCAATTCAGTTTTTGAGCCGTTTCATATATCCAATGGGTCATTTTCTTCCCTTCATCCAATCCCGTCACGCCGATGTAACGGTTATAGAGACGTAACCAAGCGTTTTTTATTTTCTGATTAAGGCTTCTTCCTTTTATCGTGGAGAATACTTTTACTTTCTTTCCCTCCTCTTCACGGACGATGTATTTCTTCGATTCAAGTTTATCCAGCAAACGCGTGACGGTAGAAGGTGTTAATTGCATTTCCATGGCGAGCTCCTTGGGCTGGATGCCTTGGTGCTCATTGATGGTAAGCAATAACAGCGCATGGCTGGGTGACAACCCGATTACTTTGTATTCCTCTTCGGCTATGCGCGTCAGGTTTCTGGCCAACGCATTGG
>JAYVXP010000141.1:0-15706 GCA_043785125.1 Bacteroidia bacterium | reverse complement strand
CTAAATGAATTAAGTTCTTTGCCCAGGTGGTGAAATTGGTAGACACGCTACTTTGAGGGGGTAGTGCCGTAAGGTGTGCTGGTTCGAGTCCAGTTCTGGGCACAACTTGTTCTCCCCTTTCTTAAAGAGAGAGAGAAGAATGAGGGTGTTTTAGTAAGTATTTTTTGAATGCCGAAGTGGTGAAATTGGTAGACACGCACGTTTCAGGGGCGTGTGCCGCAAGGTATGCGGGTTCGAGTCCCGCCTTCGGCACTTTCAGTTAAACCCAGCGTCGCGCTGGGTTTCTTTTTTGACGTCATGCCGGAGGAGATGTTCATCCCGCATTTCTACTTCTTGTCCACAACGATCCTTTGATCCCGGTTTGCAATTTCCCACGCAGTATAAAATACACACTGCGCCCTTTTGGCCAGCAAATTGAAATCAATCTTGCTCACTTCATCGCTGGGTTTATGATAATCCTCATGGATTCCATCAAAATAAAAAATAATGGGAATCCCGTTTTTTGCGAAATTCCAATGATCCGACCGCTTGTATAAGTTGGTGGGATGGTTCTCATCATTATAAGTATAATCAAAATTCAATTTTGTAAAGGCTGCATTGGTCTTTTCACTGAGCTGATGCAACTCGGTGGATAGCTTATCCGACCCAATTACATAAACATAGCTGGCGCTGTCGCGGTGCTCTGCGTCTGTTCTACCGATCATATCAATATTTAGATCCACTACCGTGTTGGCAAGCGCATAAACAGGGTGTTCGACATAATACTCGGAACCAAATAGTCCCAGTTCTTCTGCCGTCACCGTCATAAACAGCATACTTCTTCTAGGACCATGTCCTTCTCTTTTTGCTTTGGCAAAAATCTTCCCTAATTCGATAACGGAAACCGTCCCGGAACCATCGTCATCGGCCCCATTGTTAATCCGATCCTCGCCCATACCCGCCAACCCAATATGATCGTAGTGCGCCGTGACAATAACCAATTCATCTTTTTTATCAGAACCTTCCAGATAACCCAATACATTTTCTGTTTTTAAAGTGGACAGTTGGCTCATTACCTGATAACTTACCTTTCCGGCTTTTATTTTTTTCAGCGACTTTTTCCTGGGATCTTCAGCCGCTTTCCTGAGTTGATCAAATTTTGTATTAAATAATTTTTCGGCAACCGGCTGGTTAACAATAAACACGCCCTTGTTGGAGGTGCCTTCTTCCGGTTTTTTCAGACTTAAAGCACCGCTGGAAAAAAATGCCTTACGGGTATTAACATAAGCATGGAATTCTTCGGAAGAACTTCCGGAAACAACAAATACCATTTTAGCTCCCTTCGTTCGTGCCAATTGAGCCAAGGCCCTTAGTCCCGACGCCGGACCCAACGTTCCGGAGAGTAACAGAACAGCCTTGTCATGAACATCCACTTGTGCATAGTCTGCCTCGGTACCGTTACCAGCGAATACCAAATCATTTTGTACCTCTCCTCCTGTATCCATCGAGCCGGTATAAATGATTTCGTCATAATTGTCAAAGCGCACGCCACCCGCTCTAACAAACACCGTTGCCGATGTGGAAGCAAATAAATCGATGGGTTGATAGTAAGAGCCATCCAGGGGTGCCGCTAATCCGTTTTCCTGAAATTGACTGGAGATAAAAGCGGCCGCCATCTTCTGACCACGGGTGCCGGTCCTTCTTCCCTCCAGCGCGTCCGAGGCAATGATGCTCAAATATTCTTTTAGATCCGATGGTGTGATCTGGTTTCCATATTGCATAATGGTTTCATTTTCCTGAGCCAAACTTACCCTGAAAGTCAAAAATAGTATGACAAAAATCAGCATTGAAATTATTGTTCTCATTGATCTTATAGTTTATGGTCCATGGAAATGAAATAGATTGACGTGAAAAGAATTAAAGTGATTTTGACAGGACCTCCAGTAACTTCAATTGATTCATCGACCGAACATGATTTTGCTCCGGATAGGTAATGTGATAATAAATGTCGCCATTCAAATAATCAGAAAGCATTCTCAATGCCATGATATAGGTCATCATCATCCCTGCAAAAGGGAAAAGCGTTTTTTCAGCGTTGGTCAGCGTATTTCCCATTTGAGAAAGATATCCCGCCACCAATGCTTCATATATTGGTTTTCGAAACTCCACTTTGCTCAGGTCTTTTTCCTCTTCATTGGCCGGACTGACAAACGTACGAACCATATCCCCCACATCGTAAATAAAATATCCAGGCATTAACGTATCCAAGTCAATCACACAGATCGGCTGACGGGTCGCACCATCAATCAGGATGTTGTTGATTTTTGTGTCGTTGTGTGTGATGCGAAGGCGCAACGTTCCCTCTCCGATCAGCGCCTCATACCGGTCGACGAGATATTTGAATTGTTTGCTTTGCCCAATGGCGCCCGCAGCCTTATTCAATCGCTCTGCGCTGGCTTTTTCCACTGCACATTCAAATTGCTTATATCGTGCTGGTAAATCGTGAAAGCGATCAATGGTTGGTTTGAATTGATCTATTTCCACACCTTCCAGATTACACGTGAGTCCAGCAAATGCGGCAGCAGCGCCAAACGCTTCATCTTCCGTCTCTACCTTATCTATCGTTATGGAATTCCTGATGTAAGGGAATAACCGCCAGGGAAAGCCCTCGGAGTCATAGCTCATTTCCTTACCATCTATCGTTAATACAGAGGAAAGAAACAGGTACTTTGGGTGCTTCTTCTTTAAATAGTCGGACGCGGAACGAAGGTTGCTTGCAATGACTTGCGGTTTAGTAAAGACATTGATGTTTACCCGTTGAAGAACATAACTCTGCTTGCCCACCAGCTTGTACGTGTCATGAATATGTCCCGTTCCGATACGGTCAATAGAAAAACCACTTTTATCGAGTCCAAAGGACTGAATGATCTCTTCCATCATACAGTAAAAATAAGGAAATGGTTTACCATAATTTCTCCGGGTAGACACCCTTTTTTACCAATTCCCTGATCTTTCCCGAAACCATGTCCTTGTCTTCCTTGTACGTTACGCCAAACCAAATATTTCCACCGGATATAACTTTCACTTTTCCCAGACCGCGTTTGATCATATCGTTCACCACCAGGGGAATAAAGCACTCGGCCTTGGAATTCTCTCTGTTATTCTTTAAAAATCCATGAAAGTATTCCTCTGTCAACGGCATAATGGAGGGATGAAATCCCCAAAAATTCATGGATGTTGGGGTCAGCGGGCTTAACTCAACATCTCCATCTTTTTCTTTCGAAATAATTTTTTCGTTTTCCATTACCACGGTGACTCGCTCTACAACGCTCTTCAAAAATCCCTGACCATCCTCTTCGCCGCAACCACGCGAAACACTTCCGTGTTCGGATAAAACATTTTTCAAAGTGAATCCGACCATGGCATGAAACCCTGAAGTTTCATCCTGAAAAAAATTGGCCAGGGCTTGAAAGGCATCTTGCCCATAAAAATCGTCGGCGTTAATGACAGCAAAAGGTTCATTAATCACATCTTTCGCGCAAAGCATGGCATGGCTCGTACCCCAGGGTTTGGTCCTTTCTTTATTTTGCAATTCCGCCGGAACAAAA
Organism: Bacteroidia bacterium; assembly: GCA_043785125.1. Taxonomy (GTDB): domain Bacteria; phylum Bacteroidota; class Bacteroidia; order Cytophagales; family Cyclobacteriaceae; genus ELB16-189. Next base: position 12,119 of record JAYVXP010000141.1, on the reverse strand, counting down.
GTATTCAGTGATTGAATGACAAACTCCACTTCCACTTTGCCTTGCAATTTGGGCAAGAACATATCCTTGACAGTTTGAAGGATTTCCTCGCGCACGATAAATACGATTTTGGTAAATCCACTCCGAACAGCGTCAAATAATGAATAATCCATGATTGTTTCGCCGCTCGGACCAAACCCGTCAATTTGTTTGATGCCTCCATAACGGCTGCCGATTCCTGCGGCCAAAACTACCAATGCCAGTTTTTTGCCATTCTTCATTGTATTTTCAATTTGTTTCTTTTAGTTATGAATTGTTACTTGCCCCTGACTCAAAAATATGGTTTATCTGGTAAAACTGTGTGCGAAAGACACACAAACTTTCTTGTCCTAAATATCATCCTTATTTCACATTGTCCAACTTAATCGTTATAACACTAAGATGAGCAGCCGTCAAAAATCCTATGTAGTTCCCATGATCATTATCGGGGCGTTGTTTTTTGTTTTTGGGTTCTTCACATGGGTAAACGGTACGTTAATCCCTTATCTGAAAATTGCATGCCAGTTAAAGAGTGATCTACAGTCATTCCTGGTTGTCTCGGCTTTCTTTATAGCCTATGGTGTAATGGCAGTGCCTTCCTCATTTGTATTGAGAAAAACGGGATATAAAAAGGGTATGGCTTTGGGTCTCTTGATTATGGCAGTAGGTGCTTTCCTTTTCGTGCCCGCGGCAAATACACGGGAATTCAATTTATTCCTTGTCGGCCTGTTTATCATAGGAACTGGTTTGGCGCTGCTCCAAACTGCATCTAACCCCTATGCATCCATCATTGGTCCTATTGAAAGCGCCGCCATGCGAATTAGTATCATGGGCGTATGCAATAAAGGAGCTGGTATTCTGGCCGGATTGATCTTTGGATACATCGCGTTGAATGACGCCGGCGCGCTGGAAAAAAGCCTCTTGACAATGGATGCCACAGCCCAGGAAGCAACACTGAATGAATTGGCAAGCAGAGTAGTCATCCCCTATCTTATCCTGACCGGTGTCCTGATTGCATTTGCAATTGTGATTCTCTTCTCCTCACTACCCGATATAAAGGACAATGGTGAAGATGACAATTTATCAACTGAGATGGACACTAAGAAAACCAGCGTTTTCCAATTTCCGCACTTGGTTATGGGGGTCATTTGCATATTCTTTTATGTAGGCGTAGAGGTTTTGGCCGGTGATACAATTATCAGTTATGGAAAGTCACTGGGCATTGAATTGTCAACCGCTCGGTTCTTTACACAGGGTACGCTGGCATGCATGCTTTTGGGATATTTCATCGGCATTGTTACGATTCCAAAATATCTTTCACAACCCAATGCTGTAAAAATTTCCGCCTTCCTGGGCGTTGTCTTTACTATTCTGGCTGTGCTGACCAATGGATACGTTTCCGTTGCATTCATTGCATTGCTGGGGCTGGCCAATTCTTTGTTGTGGCCCGCCATTTTTCCCTTGGCAATCGACGGACTGGGTAAGTTTACCAAGATCGGATCGGCTTTGTTGGTTGCGGCCATTTCGGGTGGTGCCGTATTGCCGTTGTTGTATGGCAAACTCTTGCAGGTTTGGAATCCCCAGACTGCCTATCTGATTATGATTCCTTGTTACCTGTTTATACTCTACTATTCAATAAAAGGATACAAAGCAGGTCGAGCACATGCCTGAAATTTTTCTTTTAAACTAAAATATAATTGATACATATCATGAAACGACTAACCGCCATTTTCCTATTCTTCCTTCCTGTTCTGTTGTCCGCACAAAAGAAGGATGACTTTGTCGGTTCGCGTTATCAAGCTTACGACTTCACCAAGGAAAATTTGTTTAGCCAAAACATCGAAGGCCCCGATTTTGATTCGAATGGAAATTTGTACGTCGTCAATTACCAAAAAGATGGCACCATCGGATGGGTCCATCCCAACGGATCGGTTGAGTTATTTCTGACCTTGCCCGAAGGCAGTATTGCCAACGCCATTCGTTTTGACTCAAAGGGCACCATGCTCCTGGCGGATTTTCCAAAACACAATATCCTTCAGGTTGATATGAAGTCAAAAGTGATCTCGGTTTTTTGCCACAACGACCAGTTCAACCAGCCCAATGACATTTGCATCAACAGCATGGATCAGATCTTTGCATCGGACCCGAGCTGGAAAAATGGCAACGGAAAGATTTGGAGAATTGAAAAGGACGGAAAAGCCGTTCTTTTAAGTGACGAAATGGGTACAACCAACGGCATTGAACTCAGTCCCGATGACAAAACTTTATATGTTGGCGAAAGCGTACAACGAAAGATTTGGAAATTCGATGTAGACCAACAGGGAAACATCAGCAACAAAACTTTGTTCTTTGAATTTGATGCCTTTGGAATGGATGGCATGAAATGCGATCGCGATGGCAACCTTTATGTGAGCCGGCATGGAAAAGGAACAGTCGCCATCATTTCGCCTTCCGGAAAACTATTGCACGAAGTAAGGTTGAAAGGAAAAAGTGTGAGTAACATTGTCTTTGGCGGAGCCGACGGTAAGACCTGTTTTGTAACAATGCAAGACAGAAAAGGGATGGAAATGTTTAGAAGTGAAGTGGCGGGAAAGAAGTGGCTTAATCGTTAACCGCTAACAGGGAATCGATTTTTTCACGAACGCATTTTTCTCTTTCTGTATAATTTCCATTTACCGGAACAAAAGGAATTTTTCGCAGAATCAATTCCGATTTAAATATCTCATACATTTCTCTTCGGTTTTCCCTCAAATCCCTAAGTCCATCGGGCACCCAGGCTATGTCAATATCAAATAAAAAATAGAGGTCATAAGTCACCCGATTTTCCAAATCATACAAAATCGGCGGCACCTGATGAAGATAATGCGCAGCATAAATTTGTGTTGTGATCAAGTCCGTATCACAAAATAGAATTCTGTTGGCTGTTTTGAGCTTTTCCTCAATCCGTTCACTTTGGGCATGGCCAATCTTTTCAATGTCTTCCAAAGTAAATGCATTGGACGTTATGATCTCTTTTGCCACTTCCGGAACATATTCCGTCTGATATACCTTTGCCAGGCGTTTCGCCATCGTCGATTTGCCGGTACTTTCAGGGCCATAAAAACAAACCTTCTTGACAAGTGGGACCAATTTGCCGATGACCAGTCCTTGTTTCATTTTGTCATAAGGGAATAGGAACGAAACTCCTTACGCCATCCCCACAGCCCGAAGGCCGCTATAAAACAAAACGCGAGGTATTCAATTCCAACAAACCGGATGTCTTTAACAAAGTACAAGCCCATGGCGACGGCATCTACCAAAATCCAAAGTGCCCAGCACTCCACCTTTTTCTGAACCATCAAATAGGTCGCCGCTATGCTCATTACCGTTACAAATGAATCGGGAAACGGAAATGCACTGGGCTTGTTAAAGATGTGGGGCAGCCAATCGTTCAGGCGACTTGCCAGGCTGCCAAAAATCAAGGTGCCGGCCAAGCCGATTATTAAAAAAACAACCCATTGTCGCCGTGGCATAAAACTCACACGCAATTCATTTTTTTTGTCCTCCTCGCCACGCCTTGGTCTCGCCCATCGCCACCAGCCAATGAGATTGGTAACAAAAAAGAAAACCTGCAGAAACATGTCCGGATAAAGCTGAACCTGAAAAAAAAGAAAGAAAAAAAGGCTCACATTGATAATCCCGATTGGCCAGCTCCAGATGTCTCCTCGGGCCGAAAGCCAGACGGCAATCGCTCCGGACAGGGTGCCGAAGAATTCAAGATAGCTCATGGGATAACCCCAGATGGTAAAAAAAATATGGTGGATGTCGAAGAAGCTCACCGGCTAAAGCTTAATGCAGATATTCTTCGCTTCCGTAAAGAAACGCAATGCCTCCCAGCCTCCTTCTCGTCCTACGCCAGACTGTTTCATCCCGCCAAAGGGCGTACGCAGATCACGAAAAAGCCAGCAATTCACCCAAATAATTCCGCTCTTAAGCTGATGAGCCACCCGGTGTGCCCGCTTCAGGTTTTCCGTCCAGAGTGTCGCCGATAATCCATACATCGTACTATTGGCCAAAGTGATGGCCTCCTCTTCCGAATCAAAAGGCATAATTGTTACAACGGGTCCAAAAATTTCTTCCTGGTTGGTGCGGCCCCTTTGATCCAGCCCTACGATAACGGTGGGCTCAATAAAGTAACCCTCCGCACAACGTCCATCCAACTTCACCCGCTTCCCGCCGGTTAATATTTTCCCACCCTCTTGCCTTGCCAACTCGATATAGGAAAGCACTTTGTTCATGTGCGCTTCAGAAACCAGTGCCCCAATCGTTGTCGACCTTTCCAACGGATCACCAATTATTAACTCCTTTGTTTTTTCTACAAACTCTTTAACAAAGCGATCATACAAACTGCGTTCAATCAAAATCCGTGAACCACAAAGACAAATTTCTCCTTGATTATAAAAAGAAGATTTTATGGACGTGTTCAGTGTCTGCTCAAAGTCACAATCGGCAAAAATGACATTAGGGTTTTTTCCGCCGAGTTCAAGTGAAAGTTTTTTAAGCATCGGCGCAGCAGTAGCCGTAATTTTTTTTCCGGTAGCCGTACCGCCGGTAAACGAAATGGCAGTGATCTCGGGATGTTCAATGATGGCTTGCCCCGCCTTATTTCCCAATCCATGGACAATATTCAAAACACCTGCCGGCAAACCCGCTTCAATGCATAATCGGGAAAATAAAAAGGCAGTCATGGGCGTAAGCTCCGATGGCTTAGCCACGACCGTATTTCCGGCGGCCAATGCGGGGGCTATCTTCCATGTGAACAAATAAAGCGGAAGATTCCATGGTGAAATACATCCGACAACACCCATCGGAGTCCGCGTCGTGTAATTTATGGCGTCGTTATCGGTTAGATGAGCCTCCGATTCCACATGCAAAATAGCCGTCGCAAAAAAACGTATGTTCGCCGATGCGCGTGGAATATCAAGGGCTTCTGCCTGCTTCACCGGTTTTCCATTGTCAATGCTTTCGGCTAGCGCCAGTTTGTCAAGATCGCGATCAATTAAATCAGCTAATTTTTGCAGAATGAGGGATCGCTGATGGGCTGGCATTATGGACCAATTTGCAAACGCAACTTTTGCCGCGGTCACCGCCTGGGCTACATCTCTTTCATCAGAATCGGGGACAAGACTATAGACTTTGCCATCGGCCGGATTGTAGTTGTCAAGGTAGGCACCACGTACAGGATCAATTAACGCTCCGCCAATGTAATTTTTAATTCTCTCCATCGGATTGCTTTAGAGTGAACCTGTTCTTCCTCCATCCACCGGAATATTAACACCATTAATATACCCAGCAGCGGGCGTTGCCAGAAACGCCACAACAGCAGCCACTTCACTCGCCTCCGCCATACGGCCGGCAGGAATTTCGGCAACCATTTTTTTTCTGATCTCATCCGCTGTCTTTCCTGATTTCTCAGCCATGCTTTGAATCACAAATTCGATCCGGCCGGTCTTCGTGCTCCCCGGTAAAATATTATTCACCGTAATACCAAAAGGTGCGAGTTCCACTGAAAGAGTTTTGGACCAATTGGCCACTGCACCCCGGATGGTATTGGAAACGCCCAGCCCACTAATCGGAATTTTAACAGAAGTAGAAATGATATTAATGATTCTTCCAAAACCAATGCGTTTCATTCCAGGAACCACGGCCTGAACCAAAACTTGATTGCATAACAAATGGTTTGCAAATGCCTTGACAAAATCTTCCGGCTGCGCATCGATCACCTGGCCTGCCGGAGGTCCACCTGTGTTATTGACGAGCACCGCCACGTCCTGCTTAGCAGAGAAAGATTCGATTGCTTCTTTCACCTCGTCGACAAAGTCAAAATCAGCCACCAAATAATTATGCGATTGACCCGGGCCTATGGATAATTCCGTCAACACCTTCTTTAACTTTATTTCATCACGTGCCATCAGGGTTATAGAAGCACCCAGCAACGCCAACTCGATGGCAGTGGCTTTACCAATTCCCTGTGTACTGCCGCACACCACTGCTCTCTTTCCCTTCAGGTTCAAATCCATTCGATTGCTTTTTGCAAATATAAGAGGGAAAAGTTGTTAGTTTTACACTCCTAAAACCTTCAGAACATGGCCATCCGACAACCTTTTAACCTCAAGCAATGGATCACCGACAATCGTGCCCTGCTCAAGCCACCGGTGGGAAATAAAAACTTATATGCCGATGCTGGAGATTATATCGTGATGATCGTTGGTGGCCCCAACGCACGAAAAGATTATCACTTCAATGTTACGGAGGAATTGTATTATCAACTGGAGGGCGATGTCAAAGTAAAAATTCAGGAAGATGGCAAGTCGGTTGAAATTTCCATTAAAGAGGGTGAAATGTTTCTTCTACCGGGGAGTATTCCACATTCACCCAATCGCCCGGAAGGCACAGTAGGGCTGGTCATTGAATGCAAGCGTCACGAAAATGAGAATGACGGCCTGTTGTGGTTTTGTGAAAAGTGCAATCATAAGTTGCACGAAACCTATTTCTTTCTTAATGATATTGAAAAAGACTTCATACCACGCTTTCGCGAATTTTATGGGAACAAGGAAATGCGGACATGCAAAAATTGCGGCACGGTGATGGATGCGGATCCGAGGTTTGTTTAGACTTTAATTCTGTGAAATTTCATAACACGTTGGCATTTGCCAAAAGCCTTGATCAAAAAGATCCACTAAAATCTTTTCGAAGGCAATTCCACATTCCCAAAATCCACGGCAAAGCATCGTTGTACTTCACGGGCAACTCATTGGGGCTTCAGCCCAAAACAACAAAAGAATTTATTCACCAGGAATTAAAAGATTGGGGTGATCTGGGTGTAGCAGGACATTTTCACGCCCACAGGCCTTGGTTGTATTATCACCAATTTAGCAAGAAGTCACTGGCCTCTTTGGTTGGGGCCAAACCCGGTGAAGTTGTCGCCATGAACCAATTGTCGGTGAACCTCCACCTGATGTTGACCTCATTTTACCGCCCCTCTTCATCGCGATTCAAAATCATTACGGAAGTCGGTGCGTTTTCATCAGATCAATACGCACTGGCATCGCAAGTAAAACTTCATGGATTTAATGCCGATGAGGCTATTGTTGAACTGAAACCCCGATCGGGAGAATATCATCTTCGCACCGAGGACATTCTTCAATCTATTCATGTTCATGCAGATCAACTGGCAGTGGTGCTATTCGGAGCTGTGCAATATTATTCCGGCCAGTTTTTTAATATCCCGGCCATCACCAAAGCCGGTCATCAGGTCGGAGCGACGGTCGGATTTGATCTTGCCCATGCTATTGGAAATGTGCCGATGCAACTTCATCGCGACAAGGTTGACTTTGCCGTCTGGTGTAGTTACAAATATCTCAATGCAGGTCCCGGTGGTGTGGGCGGTGCTTTTGTCCACCAACAGCATGCGCACGATTTCGATCTTCCAAGGTTGGCGGGCTGGTGGGGGCACAATGAAAAAGAACGCTTTCAAATGAAAAAAGGTTTTAAGCCTATGCCCGGAGCAGATGGTTGGCAGCTTTCCAATTTCCCGGTGATTTCAGGTGCTGCGCAATTGGCTTCCCTTGAAATTTTTCAGAAGGCTGGAATGACATCGCTTCGTAAAAAAAGCCTTCTCCTTGGCGGCTATCTTGAGTTTCTTCTCAATGAAATAGCCACTGATCAATTCGTTGTCATTACTCCTGACAGTCCCCATGAAAGAGGATGCCAGTTTTCAATTTTAATGAGAAGGAATGGCAGTAAAATTTTTGCTGAGTTGACAAAAAAGGGTGTTGTGGCCGACTGGCGGGAGCCGGACGTAATCCGAATTGCGCCCGTACCACTCTACAACACTTTTGAGGAAGTTTTCCGTTTCGTGGAGATTTTTGAAGACGCATTGGGGGGCTGACCATTAATATACCGACTGACTTTTGTCATGTACAACTCCAGATCATTTCGGTAATTTTAGCCTGCATATCTGTTTAACAATGAAAAAGAAAAAAATAAGCATTGTGGGTGCTGGCTTGGTTGGATCTTTGATTTCAATTTACTTGGCAAAAAGAGGCTATGAAGTCACCGTTTTTGAGCATCACTTTGACATGCGAACACACATGTTTGGAGGAGGTCGTTCCATCAATCTCGCACTAAGTAATCGTGGACTTCGCGCCCTCGAAGAAGTAGGCTTGGCCTCACAGATACGCCAACAAGCTATGCCTATGGACGGTCGTATGATGCATGATCAGCAAGGCGGGCTCACTTTTCAACCCTATGGAATCCAGGGACAGTTTATTAACTCCATTTCAAGGAGTGGCCTGAACATGTTGCTCATCAACGAAGCCGAAAAGCATGGCGTAAACTTTCAATTCGAGCACCGCTGCCTGAATTTGGATTTGACTAAAACCGAATTGACTTTTCAGTTTTACGGCGGTACAACGCACCACCAGGCTGATTTGGTCATTGGAGCCGACGGAGCGTTTTCTGCCGTTCGGAGTGCCTTACAAAATTCAGACCGCTTCGAATATTCACAACACTATATTGAACATGGGTACAAAGAACTGCGGATCCCTCCCGGGGAAAACAGCAGTTTTTTAATGGAGAAAAACGCATTGCACATCTGGCCCAGGGAAAGTTTTATGATGATTGCCCTTCCCAACTCCGATACTACCTTCACCTGCACCCTATTTTTCCCGTTTGATGGCGCATTGTCATTTAACAAACTGCAGACGCCGGAAGAAATTCAAGTCTTTTTTGAAAAGACTTTTCCGGATGTCTTTCCCATCATGCCCACGTTGATTGAGGACTTCCGTGATAACCCAACTTCGTCGCTGGTTACGGTGAAGTGTTACCCATGGGTAAAAAACAACACCCTGCTATTGGGAGATGCGGCGCATGGCATTGTTCCTTTCTTTGGACAAGGCATGAACGCTGGCTTTGAAGACTGTCGAATCCTGAATCAGCTTTTGGATCGCTTTGAAGATCGTTGGGATCTCACCACGCAGGAATTCCAAAAACAGCGCAAACCCGACACGGATGCCATCGCGGAACTGGCATTGGACAATTTTGTAGAAATGCGTGACCTGGTAGCCGATCCGGATTTTCTCCTGAGAAAAAAAATTGAAGCAAAACTCCATGAGCAATATCCCAAGAAATGGACACCGCTTTATTCATTAGTGACTTTTCATGATCAAACAAGGTATTCCGAAGCCCTAACTGCCGGAAAAAAGCAAAAAGAAATAATGGATCAGGTAATGAAAACGCCCGGAATCGAATCGAAATGGGAATCGCTTGATCTTAAAAAGATCGCAGATCAATTAATAACCGGCTAAATCATGATCACGGTTTGAAGTGCATCTTATACTCTTCAAACCTTTGTAAAACTTCTTTTACGTAGATCACCGGACCATCACACCGGCAATATCCGGCTGTGACTACCGGATCGCGGTAATATTTTGGATTCGACTTCTGAAGCATCATGAACTCAACCTCGTTTTCCCATTTGACCGGACTCTTGCCATGTTTGTTGGCAAGGTTACGCGCATCGAGCACATGGGAGAACCCAACATTGTAAGATGCCAGTACAAATTTGAGACGCTCGTCCGGATCCAGTATTGTTTTGGTCCATTGATCATCAAGAAATTTCAAAAATTTTACCCCCGCACGAATATTCTGATGAGGATTCCACAAATTATTAAACCCAAAATGCTGCCCCGTTTCCGGCATCACTTGCATTAAGCCAATCGCTCCGGCCCACGACTCCACCTTTGGGTCAAAATTTGATTCCTGATAAACCACCGATGCAAGCAAGCGCCAATCCCACCCCAATTCCTTCGCTCCTTTTTTGATCTGCTCATCATAAGGAGAAATTTTGTCTCCCGCCAACGATGAGTAATCACTGGAAATATTGACCAGGGAAAAGCGGGGGCTGTCAAAATACTTATTGAAGATCACCTGAAAAACAGCACTCTTTTTGATCTGGCCGAGCCATAAATTAATTACTTTGACCAATTCAGGCGAATTCTTCCGCACACCCCATGCAATTTGTTGGGACAGACTCATGACGGTATTGATGTCAAGATTGGGATAATACAAGGCGTTGACCATAGCGATCGTTTGATCCGTGATGGTGTATTTAATTTCTCCGGTGGCTACTTTCCGGATGAGCGATTCAGTTTCCGCCGCCGCGCTATCCGGGTGAACAATAATTTCTCCACCGATTTCCTGCGATAGGTTTTCCAGGCGTTGCTGAAAAGAAGAACCACGCATCACATAGATCTCCTTGCCGATCAGCTCTACCGGATTTCGGATCAATTTTTTCTCTGTCAGAAAGGGGGGTTGCAACCGCCAATTGGCTGGCTTTTTCTGTACCAGAACCTGATGGGTGGTGTAGTGCGTATCGGTAAAGGAAAGATATTGTTTCCTGTCCGTCGTTACGGTCAAGGGAAATGCGAGCACGTCTCCCGCACCCGTATTGAGTGCGTTAATGCCCTCTTCAACACCCGAAATGACTTTGATTTTCAGATCGACTTTCAAATAGTCGGCTAATCGTTTGAGCAGTTCATATTCATATCCCATCGAACTGCCTTTGTAAATAAAATAACTTGTCGAATTGTTGTCGACGATGGCCTGAAGGTACCCTCGCTTTTGAATTTGATCGAGATCAAGAGAAACTGTGGGTTCCGTTGCGAAATCCGACTTTCTTTCGGTCGGAGTTTTACAGGTTTGAAAGACCAAAAGCCCCGTAATCAATAAAAACGGCAATGCCCTGGTTTTATTCATTATGGAAGATAACCAAAAGCGGATAAAAAAGAACACCACAAGGAGTGTTAAAATGCGCAAGAATCGGGTTGAATCTACCCTCTAACGACAGCAATTTTAAATCATCCATCGCGAACAAAGCATTATAGGAATAGAACTGAAAGCAAAACTAAAAAACTAATATTGTATGAACGTGGCAACCGAACCTACTCTCAACTATCTGCGCATCGAGCAGGCAATCCAATACCTGGAAAAGAATTTTCAGCGACAGCCTGATCTGGATGAAGTGGCCGAGAAGGTGCACCTGAGTCCTTTTCATTTCCAAAAAATCTTTACGGAGTGGGCAGGAATCAGCCCCAAGCGTTTTCTCCAATTCCTCACTGTCGACTATCTGAAAACAAAATTGCAAGAATCAAAAAACCTGGTGGAGGTGGCGGAGTTAGCCGGGCTTTCCAGTCAGAGCCGGGTTTATGATTTGTTCACAACACTGGAGGCCGTAACGCCACAAGCATACAAACAACACGGCTCTGGCATCCGCATTGACTATGGAATTCACGAAACCCCATTCGGGTTGGGTTTACTCGGCATCACCGAGCGGGGAATTTGCTGGCTCTCCTTTCTCGCTACCGATGAAGATCCCAAATATGAAATTCAGAAAATGAAGGAGCATTGGTTTAATTCTGTATTTCATGAGAACATAGATTTAACCCAATCCTTTATTCAGAAAATATTCAACCCATTATCCCTCACGCCATTCCCCACGCAGGAGACCCGCTTGAACTTGTTTTTGAAAGGCACAAATTTTCAGATTAAGGTCTGGCAAGCTTTGTTGCAAATTCCAATGGGCAGTGTTACCACTTACCAGGGCATTGCAATGGCAATTCAAAATCCGAAGGCAATGCAAGCGGTAGGTTCGGCGGTAGGTTCCAATCATGTCGCTTATTTAATCCCATGTCATCGCGTGATCCGCAAAGACGGAGTTTTGGGTGAGTACCGATGGAGCGCTACACGCAAAAAGAGTATTATCGGGTGGGAGATGGCTAAGGTTGAGCTATTGGGAACTCAATAAAAGAGGTTTGCGTAAGGTTGCGCATTTCATTTTGTTTGTGTGCGTTTTCATTTTTCCGCTCGTTATTGGAGGCGCTCCTTTCTTTCCCAGACGGACACGCCACAGTACGTTCGACAAAGATAAAATGTAAATGGGCCGATTTTACAGGCTATGATTATGAACTCTTTGTTGGTTGTGCCACTCAGCCCACTATTTCTAAACAACTCAGTTCTTCGTCGTCGACGAATATTTGAATTTGAACGGCCTTGTCTAAGAG
>JAYVXP010000140.1:0-15726 GCA_043785125.1 Bacteroidia bacterium | reverse complement strand
AACCCGTAAAGTTTTTTCACTACGTCCACTTCGTTCTGATCCTTCGCCCGGTTCATACTTAGCTGGATGTTTTGATTATTGAATTGACAGAGATCCTGATAGTTCTTTTCGATGCCATCAGTAGACTTGTTGATGATTTCCAGCCTTTTGGCATCTGACATCTGCGTTTTGTAGGAGTTGATTACCAATAGAATCTGATCCAGATTGTAAAGGCTGTCGTTCAGGATTCCGGTATAAACAACATAGATGTAGTCTATTTCTGAGCGGGTAAAGTGCTTGTCCTGGCTAACCATCTGCCAGGTGAACTTGTATTGTGCGACAAGTTGCTTCTGCCTTTGAATAGCAAGGGCTATCCTATGATAATTGGCAAGAGTGTTCCTTATTTGCCAAAGCTCATCATAGTATTTTTTGTAGAGTTGCCGTTGTTTTTCCGTCCATTGAGCGATTTCACCGAGTTTAAACTGAGACAGCTTATTCTCCAATACCTTTTCGGCATTCTGAAGCCAGATGGTTTTGTTCTGGATGCGCTGGATCATGAGGTCAACTGCCTTAATCACTTTGATGACTGCCTGACGGATGATTTCAAGGATCGCGATAGCTTTCGCTTCCCGGACAGGAGTCGCTACCAGAGCAACGGTCCCGAAAAGCATAATGAAAAGTGTCTTCCTTAATTGTTTCATTGTAATTCTGTTTAAGCTTTACCTGAACGTATGTCGTTTGCGAGTTCTGCGATGGCTTTCCGGATATCGCCGTTCCATTTTTTCGTATAGGCCTGAACTTTCATCTTTTCTGACTCCTCAGTCGTGTAGGCGAGATATTCTTCGAGCGAAACTTCTGTAGCGTAGACCTTTGAGAGCATGCCCCCCAGGCTAATGAATACCTCCTTGTATTTTCTTAAGGGGTCATTCCCTTTGTTGATAGAAAGTACCAGCGCCTTTTCCTTTTCCGTTAGGCCAAGCAGTTCCTGTATCTGGTCGAACTTGTTTTGGTATTTACTCTGATCTAAAAGGATTTTGCAATCGGAGTTGTTGATAATCGCCTGCTTGACAATCGGAGAACTAATAATGTCTTCTACCTCCTGTGTGACGACTATTGCCTCTCCATAGAATTTCCTTACTGTTTTAAAGAGATATTTAATGTACTCCGCCATTCCTTCTCTTGCGATTGCCTTCCAGGCCTCCTCGATAAGTATCATTTTTCGGATGCCCTTAAGCTTGCGCATCTTGGAAATAAAAACCTCCATAATGATTATCGTTACAACCGGAAAAAGGATTGGGTGATCCTTGATGTTGTCAAGTTCGAAGACGATGAAGCGTTCTTTGAGAAGGTCAAGGTTCGCGGTGGCGTTGAGCAAATAATCAAATTCTCCACCCTTATAATAAGGCCTGAGCACGTAAAGGAAATTTTCCACATCAAAGTCCTTCTCCTTGACCTTGTCTTCCTTAAGGGTGGCGACAAATACATCACGGAGGAATTCATAGAAAGTGTCGAAGCGTGGGAATAGTCGTCTGTTCTCTTCGAGATGCTTATAGTACATCTGTAGTGAAATTGATAGTGCCACATATTCGGATCGGTTAAAGGTTTCATCGTCTTTTTTCCAGAGTGCAAGCAATAAGGTCTTAATGCTTTCTTTTTTCTCTGTATCGAGCGTGTCCCCCTGGCTTATGTAAAATGGATTAAACCGGATCGGGTTGGCCTCATCGTAAGTGAAGTAGTATCCCTTCACCAAATCGCAAAGTCCTTTGTAGGAACCGCCAACGTCCACAAGCACGATATGAGTACCCTGCTCATAGTATGACCTGACCATGTGGTTGGTGAAGAATGATTTTCCGCTTCCTGAGGGACCCAGGATAAACTTGTTGCGATTAGTACATATCCCTTTCTTGACGGGCTCATCGGAAATATCCACGTGAATGGGTCTGCCGGCAAGCCGGTCACCCAGGCGAATACCGACAGGACTTAGCGAAGACTGATAGTTAGTTTCGAGGTTCAGGAAACAGGTTGCCTGTTCCGCGAACGTGTCGAAAGTATCATTCATTGGGAAGTCAGCTTCATTTCCTGGAAGTCCAGCCCAGAAGATCTGAGGTGCTGCATCCGTCTCCTGTCGTGCAACGGCATCCATCTGAGCCAGTGCGGACGAAACCTGCGTTTTTAGCTCTTTAAGTTCCTGCTTGTCGTCCGTCCAAAGCATAATATTGAAATGTGCTTTAACTGGAAGCCTTTGAGAAGAGATTGCTTCATTCAGGAAATCATTAGTCGCATCGCGGCTTATCGCGTTTTCCCTCGAGTAGGCTGAAAGTGATTGAAGCCTTAGGCGTTTGCTTTCGAGTTGTTTGATCGTCTTGTGCGAATCCTCAATGAAAATGTATTGGTTGAAAATATGATTGCATGATAACAACTGGCCCACCGGAGAAGCAAAGCCAACACTGAATTTGGTTTTGTCGGTGGAGTATCTATCGTAATTGATCCTTGACCCACATAATGAAGGCAAATCTTCTACGTCTGCAAGAGAATACACTTGGCAATGCTGATCGCCGATCCGCAATTCTTCTTTGAAATGGATATCGCGAATAATGGGCTTGTCAGAATCTGAAAGAAGAAAACAATATCTCTCAATAAGCCCTGGCTTAGCCAATGTTCCGGCCAGTTCATCATCTTTGATGCGGCGGAGCTTTACGAATCCGCTGTCCTGTAAGATTCTCACAAATTGTCCGGCACTATCCAGGAATTCCTGAATCCGTTGAGGGTTAAGAGTATCCTCAGGGATCAGTGTCTTACGGATAAGGTTCGAAAAAACGGAGCTGGATGGCTTCCGGTTGGCAGGCTTCCGCGATAGAAAGACATAACACTTGTGATCCAGGTAGGGTCGCTCGTTAAAGAATCTCTCGCTGGAGCGGGAGAGAAATGACATTTCTTTTTCGTCTTTCTCTTTGAAGTCTGCTTTCTGCCTTTTGGAGAAAAACCAATCCTGTTTGTGAAAAACTGAATATGGAGGAAGTACTTTGATGGTCTTGACGAGTACCTGATGAAAGGCTTCATACTCCTGATCGGAAAGAGTAAATATCTCGGGAAGCACCGCTTCGAAGGCAAGCGTAACATCCCCTTGCTTTGACACGATACAATCGTTCTCTACCTTATAGATGGGAAATACACTTGAGAGGTCTACAGGTTGTGCCATGGCTCATGCTAGTTTTTTGAGTTCTAGAAATAGCGTCCTTGTTTTACCTCTTATGGAGTCCGGAATGCCCCGTTTGGCAAGTTTCTTTAACAGTCCGTATTGACCATACTTTTCGCTCATCCTGTACACTGACATGAAAAGAATGACACCAATGCCACCGATCAGGAAAAGGCAGACGAACATATTCACGCCTGTGATGTAGAGAATTGCAAAAAGTACAAGGAGTGTAATCAGGCCACCAGCCAGGTAGGCGATGTACTGAGCCTTTAATCCTTTAAACTCAATTGGCTTATTGATCCCCTTGTTGATTTTGTACACGCTGCTCATCTGTTGATTTTTCAAATACCGTGACCTTTTCTCCGCCTTTTTGCCCTAGGCTCCTCTTGGCACTCATGGTCATTATCGATTACCTTAGTTTGCTGACGTTTCAGGTGAGCCTCTGAAGCATTTTGATTTAGCTGAGCAACCAATCCTTCCTGATCTAAATTGATAAGTGCTGGAAGGCGGATAACCTCAACTTCTTTTCTTGCCATTAGTTCTTCCCAGGTGCCTTGAAAAGCATTGCGCGTTTTCGGGTCGTAGACAACGGCTGTGTGATCTCCGTTATCCTGCACATCTCTAAATGAAATGGCGTTTTTAGGCTCATCGACTTGTCTGAATTCGAGCCTCTTGAGGTCCACATAAAAATCAGTATCGTGGATTTTTACTTTTGGCAATTGCCTTTGTTGTGCACTGTTCATACACCGAAGAAGGATCTTAGAACTGTGGCCACGATTACAAGGAACACGCAACTACCGAACCAGGCAGCAGCGACCTTACCAGTATCCGGGTCGCCACTGTTCCACTTCTGGTAGACTTTCACCGCTCCAACCAACCCGAGGATCGCGCCTATTGCATACATTAGGCTTGTTCCCGTTGTGAAATAACTGCGTATCCTCATGGTCGCTTCATTGATCCCGGCATTGCCGTCTTGCGCATTAGCGGGTAGCATGAGGGTCAGAGCATAAACCACCAAAGCAAGGCCCAGGGCCTTGCCCTTTCCGACTAAAAATTGAATTGTCCTTTTCATAGAATTTGATTTTGATTAATTGTTATTGAATGTCAGTTGCATTGATTTTGACTTCAGGCCACCATGAATTGATTTCATTTAGCTCAGGATGGAAAGCCGAGTTAGCCTTGAGGGAATCGCTGATCAAAAGGCTGATTGATTCCTTGTAGGGTGTGAATATTCTGGAATCATCTGACCCAGGCATTCTGGTAATGCGGACGTAGCGATTCCGGCAATTGTGTGACCTGGGTATTCCGACAATGGTCTGACCCAGCGATTCCGCTAATGATCTGACCCAGGTATTCCGGCAATGGTTTGACCCAGGCAATTGGGGCGAAAACTCCCGGATTCCGCTAATCATCTGACCCCCCTTAAGGATTAGGATTTGATGCACAAGTGATCTCGTTTTGAGGCGAACTAAACCCCCTCATCCCAGATCATGGCAAAACCAACTCCTATGCATCAGATTAAACGCATTATTGAACTCTGCCAGGAAGGGCGCAGCATCTGGGAGACCAAGCGGTTAACCGGGCTTTCCCGCAATACTGTCCGCGATTACATCAGGCGAATTCAAAGCAGCGGACTAAGCCCTGCCCAGCTGTTAGCATTGGATGATGATGCGCTCCGGCTCATCATTCAATCAGATTCCTTTGAACAAGGACAGAGCGGCCGGAAAGTCGACACCCGCTTTCATACCATAGAAAAAAACCTGGATCATTATAACAGCGAGTTGCACAGACTCGGTGTCACCCGCCAGTTACTGTGGGAAGAATACCGAAAGGAACATCCGGAAGGCTATTCGTATTCTCAATTTTGCGAACATCTGCGGCAGCATAATCAAAAAGACCAGGCCGTTATGCGTTTTACCCACAAGCCCGGTGAACTGCTGGAAGCAGACTATGCGGGAGACAAAACAGGGTACGTAGATATTTCCACCGGAGAATGGATCGAGTGTGACGTACTGGTCTGCACGATGGCCTACAGCAATTACATGTACGTAGAAGCCCTGCACTGTCAGAAGCAAGAGGAATTAGCGGGCGCAATGGGAAACACCTTTGTTTATCTGGGTGGTGTTCCGCCTTGCGTTAAGTTTGACAATACGAAAACGGTGGTGGTTCGTGCCAACCGGTACGAGCCTAAGCTTACAGAAGCCATGGATCTGCTGGCGGCTCACTACGGAACAACCATCATTACTGCCCGTGTTCGTAAGCCCCGCGATAAGCCGCATGTTGAGAAAGGAGTAGACTTAACCTATAAACGGATCTATGCCCCCTTGCGGGATAAGATTTTCCATAGCCTTGCTGAACTCAATACTGCCTTTCGTGAACAGCTTGACTTGTTCAATGCCCGTGCTTTTAAAAATAAAACCGGATGCCGCAAGCAGTGGTTTGAAGCGGATGAGAAACCCCTCCTAAAACCGTTACCCTCCACCAGGTATGAAATCAAGCATGTCACGGAAAGCAAAGTTCCGCGCGACTATCATGTCATCCTGGGTGAAGACCGGCATCATTACAGTGTACCGTTTACATTGATTGGCAGGCACCTGAAAATTATTTATACCTCTCTGGTGGTGGAGATATACCATGATCTTAAACGGGTGGCTGTGCATGCACGCAACTACAAGAAAAATGGCTTTACCACAAGCAGGGAACACATGCCACTCAGTCATCAGCATATGATTGAGCAACGGGGTTGGGACGGGGCACACTTTGAACAACAAGCCAGAATGGTGGGAGAAGCCACCTTGGGAGTTATCAGCCGTGTGTTGAAATCGAAAATATTTCTTCAACAAACCTTTAACAGCTGCCTGGGTATCCTCCGGCTGGGTAAAAAATATGGAAATGACCGGTTGGAAGCAGCTTGCCTGCGTGTTGCCGATGCACCCTTTGTTAATTACGGAGTCATCGCCAATATCCTGAAGTGTAATCTGGACAAGGTGAGCAATGCTCCGGTAATCTCCCCTATTCCGCGACATGACCAGATCAGGGGAGCGGACCGGTATCAATAAGTGATTAAACTAAATGGAATTTAAACTTTAACAAAAACCAAAAACATGAACACTACAGCAACACTGGAGCAACTCCACGAACTCAAACTGGCCGGCATGGCACGAAGCTATGAGACCATTGTCCAGATGCCGTTGCATCAACAGCCCGAAGCCCATGCACTCATCGCACAGCTTACTCAGGCTGAAAAACAAAATCGCATAGCCTACAAAACACAGATCTATCTCAAGCTGAGTAAACTTAGGTATGCTGCTTTGCTGGAAGAGATCTCTTGCGGTAAGGAGCGCAACTTGTCTAAAGAACAGCTCCTTCAGCTTTCAGATTGTACTTATCTGGATCGTGCCGAAAATATTCTTATCAGCGGGGCCACTGGTTCGGGTAAAAGTTTCCTTGCCTGTGCATTGGGACATCAAGCATGTGTCATGGGATACAAATCTCTTTACCTGAACTTAAACCGGTTCACCGAAAAGATCATGGTTGCTAAACTCGATGGCTCTTTCATCAGATTACTTAATCAATTAGAAAAGGCGAGCTTGTTAATCCTGGATGACTTCGGACTGGCCCCGATGGATCAAAATACAAGACTTGCGTTACTGCAAATCCTGGAGGATCGTTACGCCAAAAAGTCAGTCATTATTGCATCGCAGTTGCCAATCGGAAAATGGCATGATTATCTCGCTGAACCGACCCTTGCCGATGCCATTATGGACCGACTTTTGACAAATGCAAACCGCATCGAATTGAAGGGTGAATCCCTGCGCAAAAAATCAACTTCTAACTCAAAGAAAAACTAATACCTTTATGACATCAAATTCTATTCACCAAAGGGGTAGGTCAGATCATTAGCCCAATCCCTGGGTCACACCCTCCGGAATATTCATAGGGTGTCCTGACCAATTGAGGATAGACTGACAGAAGCGACTTAAAGACAAGAATAATCTCACCTTCATTGCTGGTAGAGAACTCCGTGACAAAGGTTGCAATCTCCTCCTGAAGACTTGAGCCAAAGCCTGCCAGCATTGCCTCGCGAGGATCAATTAGTAGAATTGGCTCCTCATCTTCGTGAGTATGTTGCACATTTAGCTCATTTGACTCCACTATGATTTCATGTGGAACATTTACTCCGGTCTCGTATTTGACCTTGCCCATGAGATCTTTGGATTCATTTGAATCGTTTTGGTGCTCACTTGCCGCCGGTTCAATAGATTTTGATTTCTTTTGGTTGAAAATGGAAGTGATCTCAGCACCATAGAGTAATAGTGTGGTGATCGCGTAGTATCCACCAACGATCAGGCTGATCGTGGTGAGAAAGTTTTGCCAAGAAATTGATTCGAACATAGCCTTCGTGTTTGATTACGAAGGCGAAGGTGTGGGCTAGCTAAATAGGATGTTCACAAGATGGGGGGAAGATGGGGAAGATTTTCCTTTCTTTTGGGAGATGGGTCCCTATGAAAGGATTTAACCTCATCCAAAACTATATTTTCAGCGTTCTATGGTTCTGGTCGTATTCATCTCCAACGCAATACGAGGTATTATTTAGGGCTGGTTCAATCATCGACGTTGTAAAAATGATTTGATGTTCAGCCTCATAGTTTTTCGACATCTCAACAATGACTTTTTGGAAGTTTTGCGTTCGTACTTGCTCCATACCCTTATCCTCCATATTGTCGCAAATAATAAGTCGCGGATACCTGAAAAAAGGTAGCTCCAACGATCCAAAGAAAATTGCATACCTCACAGCATTTTTTAAGTAAGTATTAGAACTTGCAGAAAAATTATTATTACCATCAAGCGCAAACGAATCTTTGGCGAAATCAACCTCAACACTCTTCGCATTTTTGAATTCAGCTTGCCTGTCCAGATCCATTTTAAGGATTTTTAAGGCAATGGACTGAAACTTATCCAGCGCCAATTGAAGGTTGTTTTGTTGCTTAACTGACTTGACCTGTATTTGCTGCTCCAGCTCAGTAATTCTCTTGCCGAGCTCCAGTAATTCTCTGCGTAACAATTCAAGCATTTCAGATGCTTTTATTTGTTTACTCAAATAGTCAATTTTGTTCTCCAAACCACCCTTATGAACTAAAAGTTTATCAAAAGACTCATCTCTCGTTGGTTTACTTTCTTTTTCTTCGAGGTCTATTTCCCGTTGAACCAACCTCGCCTTTTCAATCAATGGTCTCACAGTTCCGTTCAATTCCACTAACTGGAGCTCCTTCTCAGAGAGTAACTTCTTAGACTCCTTTATTTGGAGTTCAATTTCCTGCTTTAGTCTTTTCGCCTGTGTTTTCTCCGACTCATCGGAAAGGGGCTGTTTGCAAAGCGTGCAGTGACCGGCAGCAACGTGATTGTCAAGTGGACTCAAGCATTGGGGGCAATTGGTCAATGGCAGCTCGCCCAATGCAACTCTAGTTAAAATTGAATTGTCAAGAGCCAAAATCCTCTTTTCCAAGCTCTCGATAAATTGCTTTGAATCAAAGATTTCCAATTCGTATGATTTGATTTCAGAACTTACCTTATTAATATCAATCTTTAATGGGGTCAGTTCGTTTTGAAGCGTTTCAATTTTTAACGGCGTGGTTTTCCTTCTCTTAACTACATCCTTCTCTCGTGTCGCAATTAGTTCAGTTTGGATTATATCTAATTCGAGCCTTGCTTGTTTGATCTCCTCCTGCACCTTGTCGACGCTGGTCTCGTTACCTGTTGATCCAAATACTTTGTTAATACTGGCGAGTTCTTTCTCCTTCTCTTCAAAACTCCTTTTAGCAGTTCTAAGATTTAGCCTGTCATTATATAAGGAATTATCATATACACCAAGCAGAAGTTCCGCAATAGCCTGTTTCATAAGAGGCGGATCAAATCGCTCAAATTTGAAAAGGTTCTCTACTGGAGATAACTGGTCAATGTAAATTAAACGCAGAATTTGATGCAACGTAATATTGTTGTCATTTTCACTCCTCACTTCCGGAAAATCTAAAGCTCTGAAAATAGCATTTGAAAAACTCTCCTTATTTTCCGTTTGGGAATAGCCAAAATTCATCCAACCTTCAAAATTCGACTTGATTGAAGTTTCATAGTCGCCGTAGAAAATTTGCATCGGCTGTTTCCCACTCTGGGAGATAGTTCTTCTAAGTGTTAGACGAGACTCGTTGATTTCGATTTCCGCAATAACGGTCTGGCATTTCGCTGCTTCGGTTGTCCAATTTGAGAAATCTCCGCCCAATGCAAAAAACAGGAAATTGGCAATTGTTGATTTCCCAGAGCTATTCCTCCCTCGAATAATATTAACTCCCCTATGAAATACTTCATCGTATGCTGCGGCCCCCGTATGAGAGACCACAACTAAACGTGTGACAAATAGATATGGCTTAATTAGCGTCATATCTAAAGTCTAACAGTTTAGTCCTAAACTTAAAGCCGCTACCTCCGTACAGGGGCAAATCATTCAGTGGGCTAGTAACCAGTTTTATTATGTTGTCCTGTTGAATAGTCAGGTTCTGCATCTGCTTGCCTAACTCTTCCGGAATAGCTTTTGATGTTCGCTTAATATAATTGTTTGAAAGCTCTTTTGTGTCAATTAAATCATAGGAAGCTAAATAACGAATGGCTGCAAGTTGAAAGGGTTTCATTCTTTCAAAGATCCTTTTGGAATCAATCAAGTCTTCATATGGATTGGGAACATGCTTGAAGATTTTCTTCAAAGCAATCAAGTCACTAGGAAACGAAATATGCTTTGCTTCTCCAGGGAATACCAAATAAAAATCCCATATCCTCATTCTTTCAATTTCCACCGTTTCGGTTTTCATCCTGGTTGTCAGAAGAAGGATTCTGTAAGCCGCATTGTAGATATCAAAGGCAGGGTGGTAAATAAGCATCACTTAGTCCATTTGATATGGCAATTTCCTGTTAGAAAATATATCATGCCATTGACTTCTTGTGCTGAATAGTTCAACGGCTCTTCTGCAAGTTGTTGATTTAATAATGGGTTTACGATGGCGTCAACTATTAATTGATTAATTGTGTTTGGATCATCTTCTGCACAGATCCTGGGATATACTTGATTCATGAAATAACTTTCTACCAATGCGAGTAGGTGGTAGTTAATTCTTTGAGCGGCATCCGAAAACTGATAACGATACAACTTTTTGTGGAAGATCTCTTTTACACGTGTGGCGTAATCAATGAAGCTTTCTCTTTTCCCGTCTCTCAATTTTTGCTCAAGCCCAATTACATTCTCTTCAATAGGTTTATTGTAATAATCCAGTTCTTCTATAAACTTATCGAGTGACGGGTTGTTTTGTCGCTCATCCTTGAATTTTTGCAAAAGAATTGGCAAAGCTGAAATTGCTTTTTGTGATTTGTCGAAATTGTAATTCGTGGTTATTTTATCTCTCCCAACAAGGTCATTGCCAACAGTATTATCGGTTTGCTTTACTTCGTTCTTTTCCTCCATAATCAACAATTAGCTCTTGCGGATATCCCTTCCAGCCTGATCGCCTCCAACTTTGTTACCTTTTTGTTTCACTTTGTTAGAGCTCCTCTTGATCCTGACCCTGATGACAATACCAGCCAATATGGCAATAATGGCTAGAATTATTGCTGTTAAGTGTTGCATTAGGAATTCCATGAGCGAGTTAATTTATTCTGGTTTAAATCTATATGGTCGGAATTCGCTTCAGCAGCAAAAATCAATGTCTGGTATACAGCTTCATCCAATTCTTGTCTGAGATTCTAGGAGCCCAACCAAACTTTGAAATAGTTTTAGGCTGAGAATATTGTCACGAAAGACCTTGTCAGGCACCTTTAAATATCTCCATTCCTGTTTGGCAAATGTACTCGCATTTTTGCACCAATTGTGAGCCTCGGCATCTTTAAACGGCACGTTTTCGTCCTCATATCCCTTTGTTTCAATAATCCAATTTACCGTTTTCCCGCCTTTTGCCTTTTGAACAGCAACAAAATCTGGATAATAGAGGCTCTGGCTACCTTTTTTATTCAGATAAGCTATTGAGAATAGTGTGTAGCTCTCCGCAAGTGCAGCAAAGCGATCAATGTCGTCCGCTTTGTCTAAAAACACCGCAAAGTCTCTCTCCAGGTTATTGTAAACCGGGGTATAATTGAAGACAGTACGCTTGCATTCTGCAATTTCCCGCTTCCAATAGAAGCCGTCAAGTTCGATCAATGAAATAGGATAATTCCGCATCTTCATTTCGGTACTGACCTTGGTGTGTTCACCCAACGCTCGTGAAATGTTCTGAATCATCTTACTGGAGAGGTCAGCTTTTGCCAAAGACTTTCTAACGGCCATCGAATCTAAGTCAACCTGTTTACCGAAACATGTTTGCTGCGCGTAGAGCTTAACTATTTTGTATAGCTGATTAAATTTTCCGTTAAATTTCCCTTCTCGAATGATTCGGTTAGTTATACTGGTTAGTAATTCCTGAGAGGTCACGTAATCGTCATCTTCAATTGTCATTTGCTTCGTACCAACCTTCTTCTCTGTAGTGCTGTGAATCAAGGATATCTCCTTCTCCTTGAAATTGCCCTTCTCATCTAATTCACCAAGAGCTTTTAATTTAGATGGGTCAAATGATTCAAGGCCTTCAAGTTTTCTCGTAAATGAAGCAGATAAGACCGGAAGTTCTATGTTGTAATGATCCCGTATCTTAAGTGGCACTACATACTTGCCTGGTGACGGTGGCTTTGCCGATACACCTACTCCAACCCCTTCTTCCTCCAACTGCTTTACAAACTCCTCAAACTTGTCCGTACCAATGATTTCCAATATTTGCGTGTAGTTCGGACCAATACGCTGCATCAATCGAAGACCTCGACCAACTGCCTGCTCTGGTAAGATGTTTGCCTTTGACGTAAATGGGCGGAGGCCAAGAATTATGCTTACGTTTTTTACATCCCACCCCTCGCGTAGCATCAAAACAGACACCACTACTTTGACGGGTGACTTCGGATCATCTATCAAGCGTGCCTGGTCCCGAAGTTCCTCCAAGGATTTTTGATCTGTGCTAAGATTCCCATCTTTTTTAGTATGAATTACTAACACCTGATCCTTCCTATTGTACCCGGCTATTTTCTTTAATCCCTCGGCAACCTGGTCTGCTTGTTTCGTTTCCTCGCACATGATGAACAAAACCGGCTTCTGTTTAAGCGCCCCATACATTTTATGGTGCTCGTCGTATCTTTTCAACGCAATTTGTATCCACTCCTGATATGCATTGAAGGCATTACTGATGTGTTTATTGTCCGGGCTTGACTTGTCGCTCTGGTGGACGATAAGGGGTGTCTTTACAATCCTGTCCTCGACGGCCTGAGCTAAGGGATAATCGCTTATGATCCACGGAAAATATGTCCCATTTTCATCCTTCGGTGTAGCCGTTAGATCAAACATCAAAGACAAACCTGGCTTCTTTTTCTTTTTCAGGTTCTCATGCAGCAACGTTATTGATTTGTACCACGCGAGTTCTTCATCGTGGACGTGATGTGCTTCATCATTGATAATGATAAGGTCATCATGCGTCATTACTCGCTCTAACAGAGTCGTTAACCATGAAGCCTGATTGTCCTTCTTGGGCTCTCGGCCCAACATGTTTCCAACCGGACCTAAATCCTCGTCTACATCCTCCAATCGACTTTCATATATTTGGTGGATGTTGGTAAGATAGAGCGTACCATCCGTACTAGTCTTCACTTGATCATCGCGCATGATAAAACTCATTTGCCAGTGATGCTGCCATTCGGATGGAACAAACGGAAAATCATGAAATACTTGGCCGTCTGCAAAATCAATTTTCAATCGTTCGTAGACGATCACATTGGGAGCGATCACGAGCAAGGTTTTACTCAAAGGAGAGTTACTTTCAAATTTCTTATGAAAGTAAGACCAGACCGCAAGGAATGACATCACAAACGTTTTACCCGACCCTGTTGCTGCTTTGGAACAATAACGTGTCAAGTCTTTGGGTGGAAGTTCCTGTCGAACGTCCTTATCGTTGGTGGGATTGCGTCTGTGTAGGACCCTGGACTTCTTTAGTTCTTTAAGAGCCTCCGCCTTGGTATGATACATGTCATTACCAAAGGAAAGTTCATTAATATAGGTCTCGGCCAGAATTGCATTATCACGGTGACCCTTTACTTCATATAAATAAATCACTGTTTCAATTGCTTCACGTTGAGCAAAGCGAAAGCGAAAAATCTCTTTGCCAATAATATGGTCTTGATCAAACCAGAAATTTAGTAACGTTAACGAAGTCTCTGAGCCACCTGGGTAACCGTTTGATCGCCAAGCATCAACTTCAATGCGTATTTTCTCTACCAGTAATGTTTTGGTTGGCCTTCTACCTCTCTTTATTAAATATCCACCTTTCCCATCCTTCTCCAAATAGTTGGTTGGAATTTCCCAATCCTTTCTATTAGGAATTTCAGGTAATGTCTGATCTAACAGAATAACCGATTTTGACCCTTGATTTTTGCTAATACGCTTACTCATATCTTCTAGGTCATGTTTAGGCTAATAAAGCTGGGGGCTAATTTCAAAACGTCGATTACATTTTCTCTCATCGGATTCTCGTCAAATGATTCTGTTGATAGTCGTAATGAGTCTATATTTAATGTTAATCAATTTCTGACTTTCCGGATTTAACGCTGACATGGCATCAAGAATCTTAAATACATTTGCTTTAGTTAAATAATTGTATCCTTGCTTACCAAGTTCCTTCTTATCAGGCAAGAACTTTTTCAAATCCGGATGATTCTTCAAATTGACATAATTTTCCAGCAAGTAAATGTCTTTGGGTAGAGCCCTTACATTTACTTCAAGGTCATTTGTAAAACTCTTTAAAGGAGACTTAATTTTTCCGCTTTTGAATTGGGGAAAGGCATACACGCCTATTATAAAATTGCAATTGTCTTTGTAGCTAAATGATTTGATGAAAACTACCTCGACATAACGAGCATTGTCTTTATCGGGCATTCGTGACCATAGCTGGGGAAGCAATCCGCAATAGTATCCTTTTTCATCCTGTGGATATAA
This sequence comes from Bacteroidia bacterium, assembly GCA_043785125.1. Taxonomy (GTDB): domain Bacteria; phylum Bacteroidota; class Bacteroidia; order Cytophagales; family Cyclobacteriaceae; genus ELB16-189. The sequence goes on along the minus strand of JAYVXP010000140.1, from coordinate 1,450 downwards.
CTCGTGGCCAAAATTCAGGCAAGTGTACGTAATGCCATGTTCCTGGACATACCCAAAGTTTGAATTGTCCAAATCCTCTTGGGCGGGAATGCCTCTCCACTTATTTGAATTCCAGTCAATAGAAGCCAAAATTCCAAAATTCTTCGGGGCCATATTTCAGTGTTTTATTTCTACCAGCCGTGTAGTATCATTTCCAAAAATGTCAATTACCTTAACCATGACTTTATATATGCCCCTACTTTTATATTCGTGGGGGTCAGTCTTCAATTCTAATGATCGGTCTTTTTTAGTTCGGTAGTTTTGCCATTGGTTATGGAATGTGTCATTCTTGTAATCCCAATCCACGCTCCAATAATCAATATAATCGCTCCATTTTTTGATAAGCTTCTTTACTTCTTGAGGTATGATATCGAGATTCGGAATCACAAAATCTGTAAGCTCAATAAGATACTCACCAGCCTTTGTTTTCTTGGTTTCAGTTTCGAGATAGGCTAATTCAAAGAACTGCACGTCATCCGATTCTACCGCTCGCTTATCTGTCACTTCACGCGGTATATTGAGTAATGATAAATGAATACCAGCCTTTTTCGCTTCCAGTTCTACTACGTCATGTAACCCCATCTCCCATTCCCAACCAAGAACCACCAATTCCTTTTGTTTCATTCGCTTAGTTTCTTCCAAAGAGTTTTGGATATCAGAAAATGTAACAGGGGCTTCTACAGAACCGATATGTACTAGTTTATTACCCCTCTTGCCGTGAATGTAGGTGCTCCCCGGCAGGGCGTTCGCTTTATAAAGTTGGAGAATAAAAGAAATGTACTCTGCTAATGTTTGCTCCTTGGTCTTTTTTCCAAAGTTGACACTCTGCCAGAATTGACGTTCGTATTTGCCAATATTGAGTATTTCAAAAGGCTTACAACCGTCAATTTCTAACATACGCTTACGAGTAGTGTGAATAGCATATCGCCCTAAGTCACTTACAATCCATCTTCTGTTTAACTTTTCTGCGACGGCAGCAGTAGTTCCACTTCCGCAAAAGAAGTCTGCCACTAAATCTCCAGGATTGCTACTGGCTCTAACTATCCTCTCAACAAGTGCTTCAGGTTTTTGAGTAGGGTAATCCTGTTTTTCATCAGAATTGCCCTTCACTACAGCTATCTGCCAGACAGTTTCAGGAATTTTTCCATTATCCGAGGCATCTCCGCCGGTATATTCAAACCTTTTACCTTGCGAATTGATCAAATACCTTGGCGATTTGTAGCGTTCCTTAGAAGCCTCTAAAATTGGCACGCGAATATCATCTGCGTTGAAAGTAAAAGAGTCTGTTTTGGAATATCTGAGAATAGTGTCATGCTTCGGAATAAATTTGTCATATGGTCTTCCGGGAGAGTCTGGGTAGAACCATACAATTTCATTTCGAAAATGATTAAGACCAAATATTTCATCAAGA
>JAYVXP010000139.1:0-5201 GCA_043785125.1 Bacteroidia bacterium | reverse complement strand
GTCGGTCAACACCGGGTAAACGCAAAGCCCCAATGAAGTTTATCATTTCATCGGGGCTTTTCTTTGGGGGCTTTACGTCTACTCGGCTTATTGTTGGCGGTCTGTGCCGTTTCAGTAAACCTGAATCAGAACGTCCGTTGGTATATTTAGTTTCTCATGAAGTTGGCGGATCATTTCAAGAGACAGTTTTCTTTTCTTACTAAGTATTTCGCTTGCTCTGCTCTTCAGTCCAACTACTTTGGCCAGGTCATTTTGTGAATAACCCATTTGTTCCATTCTGAATTTGATGGCTTCGATCGGGTCAGGTAAGTCTATTGGAAAGTTTTCGTTTTCATATTGATCAATGAGAATGCCGAGAATTTCGAGTTCGTCTCCTTCTTTTGTTCCTCCCTTTGCGTCAAATATGATTTCAAGCCTGTCCAAAGCTTGTTGGTAATCCTTTTTGGTTTTTATTGGCTTGAGGTTCATAGTTCTTAGATATTTGTTGCGTCTATTTTGTCATATTCTTTGTGGGTTCCGATAAACCGTATCCACATCATTTGATATTGAAAATTGATTCTAACAATCAACCGGTATTTATTGCCCTTTATGTTAAAAACAACCCTGTTGTCCCCTAAAACACTAGCGGTGGGATACTCTTTCTTTACTTCATGAGTATTCTTCCAGTCGCTTTTCTCAGCTTCTTGATACCAGGATTTCAGTTGCTGTTCGCAGTCCGAATGCCTGGTCCAAAACTCGCGAAGGGTTCGCTTGGCAATTACTCTCAAGTACTAATCGTTTGTCAAAGGTAAGCAAAAGTTCCCGTATTGGGAAATGTTGTTTTCAGGAATCTTGTTCGGGGAGAGCTCGTCCCACGGCATTGGCGGTAACGTGAGTGTATGGGACGTCGCGGGCTTGGGAGGGCTTGCCAAATGACGAAGGAATGGCAAGACCGATAACTCCGCGCGTCAAACTACTCAGGACGTTGAACGAAGATAAAACTTTATTTTAACTCTGAATGCCCGCGATGTACCATACACAGTGTTGAACCGACACCTTCGGTGAGGGTTGCTCAATTTATCTAACTTCGCTCAAACTAAAAATATTTGTTATGACTAAAAAAACAATTCATCGTATGAGGCGCTCAATACAGCTGCTCAGGGCCTGTTAGACAAACTTAGCGCTTGTCTTTCTGCTGGTAGTTACTCACCCCGCACGGTGCGTAACTACACTTCTGAAATGCGATTCCTCTTTTCGTATTTCAATGATGTGGACCCAAATGCCATTGGCGCTGATGAGATCATTCTCTATCTCAACTACCTGAAGACAGGTTTAAATCTTGGCCGTGACAAGTGCAGAATGCTGGCCCAGAGCTGTAGCTTCTTCTACAAGCATGTGCTTAAAAAGCCCTACCTGGCAAAAGTCCTTCAGTATAAAATTCATCTTTATAATTTACTATTACTCCATTTGCATTAAGAAGTTGTTGAAGTTTTAATAAAGTGCTTTTTTGGATAAGTATATTTTCGTTATTCATTAACAAATCTTGCAGATCAACTAATTACAAAAGTTGCATCCACATTCATATTTTTTAAATATTGAAGGTGAATGGGCGAAACACTGCGCAGGTTTCCCATACTCAAATCAAGATTAGTGTTTTTATTTGAACCATCATCTATTGTATATACAGGAACAGGTGTATACGATACATCCACCACCATTCTTACAAGATTACGCATATAAAGTTCTCTTGCCTGCACAGGAATATCTGTGTGTGGGTAGTGCAGTTTTAGAAATGGCTCGCGGTTTTCATTTTTACTTTCTGCATATACTTCACCATTATATTCTTTATCAAATCGGTAAATCATTACCCTATCGTAGCCTGTTATACTTCGGGTTTCATCAGCAATATCCTGACAAAGGCTTTGAAGATTATCTGTCCGCTCTGTATGATATGCAAATCGTTTCATCTGAATAAAAATATCGGGCAATTCGATTTTATCTTCTGAAAACATTTCAAACTCCAGTACAATTACCGAATCGCTGAGGTGCGCTGTTACATGAAAACTTTTATCATTATAATTTAAAACAAAAGGGCGTGCTAGTTCTTTCAAAAACTCTTTAAACTGTTGTTGTATATTTTCTATATCGGCTTTACTAAAAATTACATCAAGGTTTTTTCCTAGTCCTACTTTGTCATGTTAAAAAAAATGGGTGAAGAATCAGCATTTGACGGCTCAGAATGCTTATCTTCACCCTTGTAATAAAGCAACCAAATATAGCTGTTCTCAAAAGGGACGGCCAAAAAAAATGACTCTTTTTCAGTAATTCTTAGAAGAACTGCTGAACGGCTCCCTCAATTCCTTGAGGAGTTCTCCCAGGTTTTTATATCTAAGACTCATTCCAGACATGCTCATGTGGTAGGATATGTCCAGGGACTTTTTAAAAGCCCGAAGGGCAGAGCTAATTGCTACTTTATGGGCAATACGCTGGAAGGTTTCAGTGGACAAAATCTTCACCACATGCTTACTGCATCTCCTTGGGAGTATGTCAAACTATTCAAGGCGATTCTAGGCAGGTGCATTAAGTTATTAAGGGCTCAGACGGAACTCATTTATATTCTTATCGATGAGGTGGGCCATCGGAAGAAAGGCGAACATTCAGCCTGTGTGGGCCATCAATATATAGGCAGCATCGGTAAGAATGACAATGGTCAGGTAGCCGTCACCGCAGCCCTGAGTGCAGGAGATTTTTACTGTCCTGTGGAGATGGAATTATTTATGCCCAAGGATTGGGAGCAGGATACTGAGCGAAGAGAAAAGGCTGGAATACCCACCAGCAAAAAGCAAGAAAGCAAAACAGTGATCGCCTTGCGCTTGATAAGGAAGCTCTATAAAAAACTTTCTGGAGATATAGAATGTGTTGTTTTTGATGCCCTTTACGGCAATTATGTGGGGTTACTGTGGCAATTGATGTCACAGAAAATACCCTTTGTTGGTGATATAAGAGAAAACCTATCGGTGTACTTAACAGAGCCTGCCTGGAAAATACCTCCTTACTCAGGACGAGGTAAAAAGTTCACCAAAGAGCGACCTAATAAAAAATTGATCCTGGTAAGAGACTACATGAAGGGTCTTACCGCCAGGGATTTTACACTCCTTACGGTACGGACCGGAACAAAAGGAATCCTACAAGCAAGGTACCACATGCGAAAGGTATGGGTACTTCATGAGCCTTCTAAATCATTCCTTCCATTGCATCTGCTCATCCGTCATCATGCCGATGGCAAAACAAAATATTCCCTTGGTTTCTTCAATCAAAAAGTAACTTTACAACGAATGGCCAAAGCTCAAGCACAGCGTGCCTTCGTAGAAAGAATTTTTGAAGAAGGGAAAAATATTGTTGGAATGGGTGACTATCAAACGCGGAGTTGGACGGGGTTTCACCGGCACGCTGCGCTCTCTTCCCTTGCTCTATTGTTTTTAATGGAGCAAAAAATCATTCTCAAAGACAGCATTGGAAAAATAACCGCCTATCAAATCCAGGAGCTTGTCAACGCAATGATCAATACTCTATGTTCGATAGATCAGGTTATTGAAAAACTTCTTGATCAAATACCCAGATATCAAAAACTAATTCAAAATCAGCTAAAAAGGGTAACTTGACAAAGTAGGATTAGCTCAAGTTTCGCAATTGACTGCTGTCGGAGTAATTCCATCCTTTGCATGGCTTTCTTGTTGTTCAAATTGTCGCGAAGTATATTACTGAAAGCGAGCACCGCATAATCAAAAGAAGAAGCTCCCCACATAAGCCCTTTTGCATTGAGGATTTGACCTGGGGGAGCATCCACACCAAGAATATCGGCTCCAACACGTGTATACAAAGAGTCGCTACGCACTTGAGCCAAGGAAGACAAGGCTGTCAAAACCAGAACAAAAAATAATAGCAATTTGATTCTCATGTCGCCAAGGACGACAAAAGAAATGGCACACTGGCCAAAAGGTGTGGCTTTCCTTCGGTTTATTTCACAGTGGCATGGCATTTCCCGCCCGTTTCCTTTCTCTACGAAGCAGCCTTCTCCAACAACATCTTATTAATCCTCTTCACAAACCCCGGACCTTCATAGATAAACCCGGTGTAAATCTGAATGAGGTCGGCTCCTGCTTTGATTTTTGCGAGGGCATCGGCGGCCGACATGATTCCACCTACACCGATAATGGGAAATTGGGGACCGAGTTCCTTTCTCAAATAGGATATGACATCGTTCGATTTTCCATTGAGTGGTTTCCCACTCAAACCGCCAGCTCCTATCGATTGAATTTCCTCAGGTGTGGTTTGGAGCCCTTCGCGTGAGATGGAGGTGTTCGTGGCAATGACTCCATCTGTTTTTGTTTCCTTAACAATTTCAATCACATCGTCGAGCTGACTCACGGATAAGTCCGGGGCAATCTTAAGCAATACCGGTTTTACTTTCTCTTTGGCGTTGCTTAAGTTTTTGACCTGTGTTAGTAATTTTAAGAGCGGTTCCTTTTCCTGTAGTTCGCGGAGATGGGGAGTATTGGGCGAACTCACATTGACCACAAAATAATCAACGTAGGGATACAGTGCTTCAAAGCAATAGTTATAGTCTTCAAATGCTTTTTCATTGGTCGTTGCCTTGTTTTTTCCAATGTTTCCGCCCACGATGATTCCGGAGCGTGACTTTTTGAGTCGCGTCACCGCGGCGAGTACGCCTTCATTGTTAAAACCCATCCTGTTAATGAGCGCCTGGTCTTCGGGCAAGCGAAATAAACGGGGCTTGTCGTTGCCGGTCTGGGCCTTTGGGGTGAGTGTTCCTATTTCAATAAACCCAAACCCAAAACTGGACAGTTCCGCGATCAGCTTTGCATCCTTATCAAAACCCGCAGCCAGACCAACGGGGTTTTTGAAATGCAGACCGAGCAGCTTCCTTTCGAGCCGGGGATCCTGAATGGAATATAATCCGCTTAACATTTTCCTTACTCCAGGGATTTTGGCGGTGACGCGAAGGAAAGCAAACGTAAAGTGGTGAATCGCCTCGGGGTCAAAAAGAAAAAGAAGGGGCCGCAGCAGCAGTTTGTACATGGATCAGTTTTTCCTTTTCTCCCTCTTTGGTTTGACGTAGAATTTCTTAAATCCTTTTATCACGATTTGCTCGATAATCCCCTCAACGTCAGGATTACTAACATTCATGATCGCATTGACAC
>JAYVXP010000138.1:0-15961 GCA_043785125.1 Bacteroidia bacterium | reverse complement strand
CGTTTCTGGAGAAATTGCTGGCAGAGTTGGTTAAATACGATGAAGGTCTGGCGGGACTGAATCCAAAGAAGCTCGCATTCCGTATCTACCGGGATGTTCGTTTCAGCAAAGACAAGCGACCGTACAAACTGAACATGGGTGCCGGTTTTTCACCGGGTGGGAAAATGATCCAGGAGCCTGGCTATTATATCCACATCGAGCCGGGAAATAAAAGCTTTTTGGCAGCCGGCCTTTATATGCCCGATCCCGGCAACCTGGCGAAAATCCGACAAGAAATTGATTACGGTGCCGAACGGTTTCTGAAAATAATACAGGATAGAAAATTCAAGAAACTGTTTCCGTCGCTGGGTGATTTTGATAAACTCAAAACGTCTCCGAAAGGATACCCCAAAGATCATCCTCAGATAGAATTGTTAAAACATAAAAGTTTTATTGTGTCGCATTACTTTGTCGATAAGGAAGTAAAAGACATGAAATTTGTGAAGCACATAGGAAAGATCGTCAGGACGGTGAAGCCGCTGAATGATTTCTTGAAGGAGGCGATCGCCTAGATTCCCAGAATCTCTTTTAGTCTGGAATATCCACTTTGACTCAGAGGAATTCTTGTCCCGCTTTTCAGCAAGGCCACATGACTGTCTTTTTCGAGCGGTTCAATGCGCGTGAGTTCCTGAAGATTGATGAGATAGGATCGGTGAACCCGTACAAATTGTTGTGCATCCAATACGCTTTCGTAATGGCTCATGGTTTTCTTCTTGAGGTGAAAACCCTCTCCGGTATAGATTTTGACATAATCATCATACGCTTCCAGATAGTGAACCTTTTGAATAGGGATGATCAGAATATGGGTCCCTTTTTTTACCACTATACGCTGCCGCTCTTCCGGTTGATGCAAAGAGGTAGCCATCCATTCATGCTCTTTTTTTAACGTGGGTTGATGATCCAGCCATTTGCTCAGGGCTTTATCAAACCGGTCCTTGCTAAACGGTTTGAGTAAGTAGTCAATGGCATGGGATTCAAATGCCTTGATTGCGTATTCATCAAAGGCAGTAGTGAAAATAACCGCTGGGGGATTCTCGATCAGTTCCAGCATTTCAAATCCATTGATCTTCGGCATTTGAATATCCAGGAAAATTAAATCCGGCAGGTGTTGTGCGATAGCTTTAACACCTTCAAAGCCATCATTGCACTCCTGTAAGGCCTGAATATTTGGATAACCCTGAAGGTACTCTTTCAGGATCGTCCTGGCCAGCGGTTCATCATCGATAAGGATTGTTTTGATCATCCTGCTTGTGGAATGGCAATGGTGGTGATAAATGTATTTTCTTCTTGTCGGGTCTGCAACAGATCGCTTTGAAAATAGAGCAAGTACAATCTACGGCGGACTGAGTTCAGCCCAAATCCGGTACCTCGCCGGGGTTGTGCGGTTTCAGGATCATAGGGATTCCTGACTTCAAGCAGCAGACGTGTCTTTTTCGATTTCGCCGATAGTGAGATTGTAATTTCACCCACCGTGTCGTATAATCCGAATTTGATTGCGTTCTCAACAATGGGTTGCAGCAACAATGAAGGGAGTTTCATTTTCAGACTCTCATCGTCATGGTCCACGACCGTTATCAGGCGGTGTCCAAATCGCACTTTCTCAATATCCAGATACAGTTGGAGGTGTTGTAATTCTTCTTCGAGGCTTACCAACTGACGTTCATCTCTTTTTATGGTTCCCCTTAGAAAATCAGACAACTGTTGAATCATGAGTCTGGCTTTTTCAGGTTGTGAGCCGACGAGTGCGCTGATCGAATTCAAACTATTGAATAAGAAGTGAGGCTGCATTTGCATACGGAGATTGGAAAGTTCCGCTTCCCGTACGAGACGCGCTGCGTCCTCCTTTCGCGTTTCAATCTCTTTCCGCTCGTTGGCATAAACCCAAAACCACGTAAGAATGGCGATGATGACGATCATCAGCCACGCAAAGAGGCCACGGATGAGCAGCGTTCGATCGATGAAAGCAAGATAAGACGGGTCCACCCAATACAGCGCTAGTGAGCGTTGCACAAAAACACACAACGCAGCCAATGCAATACTCCAACTCAATACGTACAAGGAGTTTCTGGGACTCGGTTGATAGGAATTCATGGAGGTGTTGATGGTGTACCCGGCTATCGCCAATACAAGTTGATTGATAGCGGCGTCATGGAAACCTTCTGGCCAGGTAAGACCGAGTTCGTGAATTAAATAAGTCTGTATTCCCATCCACAACAGCCACCAGGCTGCATAAAGCAATACGATTCTGGAGGTGGGAAGCGTTAAATTGGACAACGTAGTTGATAATTGATGGTCTTTGATTGAGTTGAATCCATGTTTGCCATTTCTTTTACTAAAATACGAGCCGATGCCTTAACTGCATTGCTGCGGCCTTCTGGTGTACATAGTTAATGTAGGAGCCAGCCTCTTCTGTTTCGTGAATTTGCGAATATAATTCTTGTCCGTCCTTTAATTCTTTCAAGGGGATTATTTCTGCGACGTTCACAAACTCCCATTTTACCATTTGATGATGATCGTTGAGAAAACTGGCTTCTTCCTGAAGACCAAGGATTCGGGCTTTTAAGAAAGCTTCTTCAAAATTATCGGCTTCAATAAGCCGGATGTGTTCATCAAATTGGGATTTCACCAAATCTTGTCCGTTACAGATTCGAAAAATAAGTTTTACAATGTGCCATTTCATGGTGGTCGTGGTTACAGATTAGTAATTCTTGATTTCAATTCCGCCAAAAATGCAGGTGCCATCGAGTTTGAGAATTTTGCTTGGATCTGACACTTCCTTCATTTGTGAGCGCTTGTCTTCAATGGACCCGAAAATGCAGACAACATCGGATTTAATGTTCCAATGGGACGGTATGATCAACTTTGTGCCTCCAAATACTTGCGTCACGTCGATGGTTACGGTGCCCTTGATGTCGGCCTGCATGAGGTCAAGATCGGTCGCTCCAAAAAACGTCGTGATATCGCCGCCTTTGAAATCTTTGGAGATGATGATTTTTTTTGTGCCTCCAAAAATACTGACGGAATCAACCACATCATCGGATGATCGGGCAGCGGTCCTATCCCATCGAAAGCGCCGGCGTTGACGACGTGGCCGGATGATCATGAATAAACCTACGACGATGATCACGATAGGCCACAGATACTCCCTGAAAGAGAGTTCGGGCATAAAGTCTTCTATTAGAAAGGCGCAACCGATCAGGATGGGAATCAGCCAACCGAATCCACGAAAAGAATGTTTGGCGCCTACAAACAGGCCAACTGCGATCAGGAGCATTTTCCATGAAAAAAGCCACCAGGGTACATCCATGCCGGCTTGTCTTGCCAGCAAAAGGCTACCCACTACGACTACAATGAGACCGGCCAGCATGCGCCCGGAACGGCTTTCCGTGCGCGGCTCCCGAATTTCATGTGCCTCTTTAACAATCTTGTCCGTTAAATCTTTCTGATAGTTTTCCATCGCTTTAAATTATACCCAAATCAACACAGAAAAATCGATGCAGGACATGGGAAAAAGGCGGGGAAAGGAAGAAAGTAGGTAAATGCCGGAAAGGCGTAGGTGAACGGAAAATAAACGGGTCTTCATTTTTATTCGTTTGTATCATTGACATGAAAACGCTCCAATATGAATGATCCGTTATTTCACTCAACGCTCAATCATGAGGTTGAAACCTTTGGCCAGGTCAGGACTTTCCCATCCGGCACGGTAATCCTGGAAGAGCGCAGCTATATCAAATCCATTCCGATTGTGATTCGCGGGAGCATAAGGGTGATGCGCACGGAAGAGGACGGGCGTGAAATACTGCTCTATTATATTAAGCCGAATGAAAGTTGCATCATGTCATTTCTTGGGGGGATTCATCATGAGCCTAGCAAAATAAGGGCGATAGTAGAAGAAGAATCGGAAATACTTTTGATTCCTGTCGAAAAAGCCAGTTTGTGGATCAGGGAATATCCAGAGTGGACCGATTTCATTTTCAAGCTTTATCACAAGCGATTCGAAGAATTGCTCCATGTCGTGAATGCCATGGCCTTCCAAAAATTAGATACCCGGCTGCTCCATTTGCTCAAACAAAAGGCTGAATTATTTCATAAGAATGAATTAACCGTTACCCATCAGCAGCTGGCCGACGAATTGGGATCGACCCGCGAAGTGGTATCCCGCGTGATGAAACAGATGGAAAACGAGGGTTTGGTAAGCATCTCACGAAATAAAATTATCCTTATGTGACGAAAGTCACGGAATACCACTCTCGGGCAGGGTAGTTTTGAGAAACATTTAAAACCAATACTACTTATGAAAATAAATATGGGTTCTGTTGACCGCGTTATCCGGGTGATTCTGGCGGTCGTTGTAGTTGCGTTGTATGCTGCCAACATAATTTCCGGAACGGTAGCCATTGTTCTATTGACTTTTGCTGCCATTTTTATTCTTACAAGCCTGATAAGCTTTTGCCCACTTTATTTCCCGTTTGGATTGAGCACATTGAGAAAGAAAACCCATGCAACGCATTAACAAGTATAGTCTGACTATTGCAGGTGTTTTAGCTGGGACTATTGCGGGTTATTTTTACTGGCACCAAATTGGGTGCGCCAGTGGTACTTGTCCCATTACTTCTAGCCCGGTTAATTCGTCAATATATGGTGCGGTCATGGGAGGATTGTTGTTGAATATGTTTATAAAAAAGAAAAAATAAATTATGGGGGTAGAAGAAATAATTCAAAAGAATGAGGGCACTGTGGTGGATGTCAGGACAGCCCGTGAGTTTTTGGGCGGTCACGCATCTGGTTCGGTCAATATTCCGCTGAATGAAGTGTCTCATCGTCTGGAAGAGATCAAGAAGTTAAAAACACCAATCGTTTTATGTTGCGCTTCGGGAGGACGGAGTGCACAGGCACACAGTTACCTCGTGAGAAATAATATTGATTCCCTGGATGGTGGGTCCTGGATCGATGTACATTACTGGCAAGAGCAAAAACCAGCACAACCATGATCGAAACATTAAAGCAATCCAATGGATTTAGAAATGTTTACAACAGTGGTAGCTGGATGAGTTTGCAAAATAAAATCAATTAACTTAAAAATTATGGATGCGCATTATTATGAAGTGAATGTCAATTGGAATAAAGAACGAAGGGGAATGATGTGTTCACCGGAGCTCAAGACGGAGGCAGGCGGAACGGAAGGCTGCATTGAAGTTGCGACCCCGCCTGAGTTTCCCAAAGGAATTTCAGGCATCTGGTCGCCGGAACATTTGTTTACGGCGGTAGATGGTAAATTTTTGATGACGGAAATCCTACTCACGCCAAAGGTGACCATCGCAGATGAAAAGGACAGGGAAAAGGCTGAAAAAGTTTTATTGAAATCGGAAGGGGCCTGCCTTATTTCCAACTCCATCAAATCAAAGGTGACCATGAACCCCATAATCGAAATTGGGCTTATAGAAGAGATTCTGGTAAAGTAAAATTGACGTTCTATCCATATCGCTTTTTGAAGTCTTCAAAACTCCTCAACGCCCCATTTGGGAAGCGTGAATTCACGGAAGAACCAATTACTTATCTCTGGAAGTCTGAGTAGGTTTGTTGCATTTAGAAACGTGAGAAAAAATAATCGGAATTGTTCGCTAACTTGTAATTCACGAAACATAGACTAAAATTAAGGGCGTCTCTAAAACTCCTTGTGTTATTGAATTATGCAACTCATCCTGGTGGAAGACGAAGAGAGCGTTTCTAAATTCATCAAAAAAGGTTTTGAGGGTGAAGGGTATAATATTGACATTGCTTATGACGGTACAATTGCAAAAAGTCTCTTTCATAAGAAACCATATGACCTGGCCATTTTAGACATCAATCTCCCGGGTATGAACGGTTATCAACTCTGCAAATTCTTTAAGAGCCAAAACCCACATCTGCCCGTTATTTTCCTGACTGCGCTGGACAGCATTGATGACAAGGTAATCGGTTTTGAATCAGGTGGAGACGACTATCTTGTCAAGCCTTTTGAATTCAAGGAGTTATTACTCCGCGTAAAAGCGTTAATAAGGAGGTCTGGTATCCGGCTTGACGTACATGGCAGAATTACTGTTGCCGACCTAGCGCTGGATACCAATGGCAAAGTGGTTACCCGTTCTGGGAATCGAATAGACTTGACCGCCAGAGAATTTTCGCTGCTGGAGTACTTAATGATCAACAAGGGCAGGGTGGTAAGCAGAATTGATATTGCTGAAAAGGTATGGGATTTGAATTTTGATACATCGACCAACGTAATCGATGTGTATATCAATTATCTCCGAAAGAAGATCGATAAAGATTATCACCAGAAATTACTTCATACTGTGGTAGGCATGGGCTATACCATAAAGGAGAAATAATCATGTTGATCCGCCATAAAATTATTTTGTGGTTTATTGGTTTAACCGGCCTTTTACTTTGCCTGTTTTCATTTTATATCTATTTCGCTTTCGCGAATTCCAGAAGACAAGTATTCCAGGAGCGGATTAGGAATAAGGCGTTTGCAACAAAAGAAATATATGATCAACACGATAAAGTAGCGGAGAAAATAATTAACAGTATTCCCGAACAGTCAGAATATGTTTTTGACGAAAACTACAACGTTGTATTTGCCATTAACGATTTCCATGATTTTGATTTTACCAGAAATTTCCTGGAATCAATTGTAAAAAATAAGGAGGTAGATTTCGATTATGTCAAAGCCGGACAGAAAAAAGAAGGGTTTGCATTTTGTTTCGGCCCGCCTTCACAATTCAGAATAATAGCCATCACGGCTTTTGATAAAGTAGGGCTCGAGCAGATGAGGCGTTTGGGACTGATTTTGTTTTTTGGAAATCTATTCTTCCTGCTACTCATTGGAGTATCCGGATATATGTTTTCCAGAAATGTATTGAGGCCGCTGAACGAACTTGTTCTGCAGGTTGAGTTGATTCAACTTGACAATTTGGGATATCGTTTGAAATACCGCAATCCACGCGACGAAATTGGTATTGTAACACTTTCGTTTAATAAAGTCCTTGAAAGGATACAGGCCCTCGTAGATTCCCAAAAGGCATTCATTTCGTACGCGTCGCATGAATTAAGGACTCCGCTAGCCGCCATTTCGGGTATATTGGAGACTTCCATAAACTATGACAATGAACTCGACATGGTAAAAAAAAGTATTGAGGCTGCTCACAAGGAATCGCTAAGAGCATCCGGTCTTGTCAATGGATTATTGCAATTGGCCAAGATTGAATCGACTGAGGGAGCAATAGAAATGCTGAATTTGAATATTGTGGATTTGCTAATTGATACGATAAGTTATTTTAAGCTTAAGATGCCTTTGCAGGAATTCTCTTTGAACATAACTCAAAAACTCCCGAAGAACATTTATATTGAATTGCTGGGTAATGACCATTTATTGAGAACGGCCTTTTTCAATATTATTGATAACGCCTCCAAATACTCCGCATTCCAAAAAATTGAGATTTCAATGATGGTGGTTCCGGATTCTGGAATTTTGATTCGGGTGGTTGATTCCGGAATTGGAATCGATGTGGAAGACATGAAGCATATTCATACTCCGCTGTTTCGTGGGAAAAACACTACTGGAATAGATGGTTTTGGCCTGGGCTTAGCACTCACCGCCAGGATTATCGCTCTTCATAAAGGGGAACTAGTCATCAAGCGGAATTCCAATATCGGCACCATTGTTGAAATATTTCTGCCAGCCTCCATCAGCGAGAGCATTTAGCAATCTAATCTCATTCTAATTTGGCTCTAATCTCATTTTAATCTTGCTAACGTTTCTTGCGTGAACATAATTCCTATCCATGTCGGGGAAGTCAATCAATTTATTTTCGTCCTGTATTTTAATGATCTTTTGGATTGTGGGTCACGGTCAGGCACAATCTCACGGAGAAATCATTGATCTTAAAACGGCTTTCGACCTGGCGCAACAAAATTATCCTTCGATCAAAGGAAAAGTTGCAGGGAAAGAGGTTGCCGCTTTTGAACTAAGAGCAATGCAAAATAATTACTTACCAAACCTGATTGTTCAAGGGCAGTTAACGGATGCCACATCGAATCAGGTTCGGGGAACATTTTTCCCCAATGAGGGCACAGCTATTCCCACATCCGGCGGTATCAAGGTAAATGGTTACACCAATGATGCTGTCTGGACAAGTTTTGCCACCGGATTGATTAACTGGAAGCTCTTTAGTTTTGGAAAATATAAGGCAGCCGTGGACGTGGCCCACGCTGGAGTAAACACCGCTGAGGCCGACTATCAGAATGAAATTTTTCAGCATCAAATTAAAGTAGGCGACGCCTATTTACTTACGCTGATGTTGAACGACATGGTAAGAAGCCAAAAGACCAATCTCGCACGGGTTAAGGCGTTAAAAGATGTTACGTCGGCTTATGCCGCCTCGGGCCTCAGACCCGGTGTCGACAGTTCAATGGTCAATGCAGAATATTCAAAAGCGACACTATTTCTGCTGGAAGCGCAACGCCTCGCACAAGAACAGAATGTCTTTCTGAAGGAATTGATTGGACTCGGCGGTAATGGATTGCTCACCTTGGATACCACCATATTTCTGAGACGCGCGCCTTTACAAATCGAAACACGAAATGACTTCTCCCATAATCCGCGTTTGCAATTTTATAAGAGCATTGTTGATTTGAATCAGGCCCAGATTAAGTCAATTCGCCGTAGAGAATTGCCTTCTGTATCATTTCTTGCAGCCGGTTGGGGTAGAGGGTCGGGGATTTCCGATAAGTTGAAAGCCAATGGAGATTTCGTGTACAATACTTCGTTGGGTGCTGGGATTCCCATTCGTGCATACAACTACATGATCGGATTTAGTTCAATATGGAATGTCACTTCACTTTTTAAGACGGGTAACGAAGCAAGAGCACAACGCTCAATCACAAAAATTGCCGAGGAGCGCTACAATGAGGAAAACCTAAAAATTGAAAGCGAATTGGAACGCGCACGCCTTCGGTACCGTGCTGCCCTCGACGTTTTGCAACAAACCCCTGTTCAATTGAAAGCAGCGCAGGACGCTTATGGACAGGCCCGGGCCCGATATGATGCCGGATTGAGTACGATCCTTGAATTGACCCAAACGTTTGCCGTTCTCAACCGTGCCGAGGTGGATGCATCAGTCGCCACAGGCAATGTATGGCGGTCTATACTGCAATATGCGGCCTCTACCGGTGACTTTGAGATTTTTATGCATAACCTGAACTAAATCAAATGATCTCTTTTGCCCTGCGAAACCCGATTACTATTATCGTTTTGATTGCCGGGACGATCATATTCTCCCTGCTTGCTTTAATCTCTATACCGGTGGATATTTTTCCCAACCTAAATTTGCCCACTATTTACATAGCTCAGCCCTATGGCGGAATGGACCCAAAACAAATGGAGGGATTTATTGCCACCCGCTACCAAAACCAGTTGCTCTACGTCTCCGGTATAAAGGATATTGAAGTCAAAAACGTCCAAGGCCTGTGTTTAGTGAAATGCACTTTTTATGAAAATGCCAACATGGCACAGGTTTCCGGTGAGGTGGCTAACCAGGTGAATCGTGTGATGAGTTATATGCCTCCTGGAACCGTCCCGCCTACTGTTGTACGTTTCGATGCTTCCAGCTTACCTGTCGGGGAGTTGGTATTTAGCAGCAAGAAAGCTACCCTCAACGAAATGCAGGATCTGGCATCAACACGAATCCGACCTCTCTTTTCTCAAATCCCAGGAGCCTCTGCGCCTCCGCCTTTTGGCGGAAACGAGCGGACAATTGTAGTGAAAGTAAATCCCGAACTTATGGCGAGCTATGAACTCACCACGGATGATGTTGTAAAAGCAGTCGTTGAAAATAATCAAATATCACCGGCAGGAAATGTCCGCATTGGAGACTTTAACCTGATGACCCCAAGCAATACGGTAATTGACAAGGTGCAAGATTTTTTGAATATTCCGCTTCGGCTTGGCCCAGGGCCCTCTGTTTTTTTACGTGACCTGGCAACTGTTGAGGACGCCTCGGATGTAACGGTGGGGTATGCCTTGGTCAATGGAAAACGCTCCGTATACATCCCGGTAACAAAAACAGCTGAGGCATCAACGATGAGTGTGGTGAGTGCACTTAAAGCAAAACTCCCGGAAATGCAATCCCTGCTGCCAGACTATATCAAACTCACCTATGAATTTGATCAATCGGTTTATGTAATCAATTCTGTAAAAAGCCTTGCTACGGAAGGTGTTATTGGTGCTCTGCTCACTGGATTAATGGTGCTTTTATTTCTTGGCGATCTAAGGAGTTCCTTGGTGGTGATTTGTACGATACCGATCTCCATTTTGGCGGCTATTTTACTGCTAAAAAGTTTTGGTCAAACCGTCAACATCATGACCTTGTCGGGCTTGGCGCTGGCCATAGGTATTCTGGTTGATCAAGCAACCGTCGCGATAGAAAACATACATCAGCATTTGGAAATGGGAAAAACAAAAGCCCGTGCCGTTTTGGATGCTTCAAAGGAAGTATCATTTCCGCTTTTGTTGATAACCTTTTGCATATTGGCTGTTTTCGCGCCAGCTTTCTTGATGAACGGCGTCCCACGAGGCATGTTCATGCCACTTTCCCTCTCGGTTGGATTTGCAATGGTCGCTTCCTTCTTGCTCTCCCAAACTTTTGTGCCTATCGTTTCAAATTGGTGGATAAAAGACCACGAACAAGCGAAAGCCCATTCTTTTGAAATATTGAATGATCTGAGCAAGGAGGAAGAACAGGCGATTGAAAAATATGAAAAGAAGCATCTGCAAAACATTTCCAGGTTTGAAAAATTCAAGTTGCGTTATCTCGCCTTGTTGGATATTTTAATGAGCTCCCCTAAACGGGTTATTGCTGCGTATTTGTTTGTGTCGATTGGCACTGTTGTGGGTTGCTTCTTAATAATTGGAAAAGACATACTTCCAAAATTGAACCATGGACGGCAATTTCAAGTTCGGCTGATTGGAAAGGAAGGACTGCGGATTGAACGAACTGAGGATGCCGTTTTAAAAGCGATCCGGATTATTAAAGAAATTGTTGGAGAGGATAATGTCGATATTACCTCCGCCTTTGTAGGCATGACACCCTCCAGTTATGGAACAAACGCCTTATATATATTTAACAGCGGGCCCCAGGAAGCGATTCTTCAAGTCAATCTAGGTGAGGGATACGAAGTTTCATCACTCGATGAGCTAAAGGACGCGATTCGGAAAAAGGCGATGGTCGAATTGCCAAAGATGGGTTTATCCTTTGAGCCGATCGAGCTCACAGACAAGATCATGAGCCAGGGCGCTAATACTCCAATCGAAGTTATCGTGGCCAGCAAAGAGATCGGGGAAGGAGCTGCGTATGCGAACAAAGTAAGGTCAGCATTGCAAAAAATTGATTTCCTGAGGGATGTTCGGATTAACCAACCCTTGAATTATCCCACGCTGAATATTGATATCGATCGCGAACGTGCAGCCCAATTCGGCCTTGCCCCAAATGAAATTGCGAAATCGTTGGTCGCTGCAACTTCATCAAGTCGGTTTACAGCGAAAAACCTTTGGTTGGATACACAGAAGGGGTTTGCATACCAGGTACAAGTGCAGGTGCCAGAATATAAAATGAATTCAATTAAAGACATTGAAAGCATTCCCATGGTCAAGGGCCAGCTGCGTCCGACATTGGCCGATCTGGCAACGATTACCTCAACCCACACTCCGGCAGAATATGATCGTATCGGGCCGAGGAGAATTGTAACCGTATCCGCAAACGTTTATAAGAAAGACCTTGGTACCGCGGCCGCAGCGGTGCGGGAAGCCATACAAAAAATTGGAAAACCACCTGTCGGAATGGTAGTTGAGGTTCGAGGTCTGGTAAAGCTATTGGAGGAAACCCTGAATAGCCTGCAATCCGGATTATTATTGGCCGTTGTTGTTATTTTCCTCTTGCTGTCAGCAAATTATCAGTCATTCAAAGTTGCTTTCGTTGTGATGGTTACAATTCCTGCCGTGTTGGCTGGTTCTATGGTTATACTCCTTCTCACCGGGGCAACACTAAATCTTCAATCCTATATGGGCATAATTATGTCTGTGGGGGTGTCTGTCGCGAATGCCGTATTGTTGGTAACCAATGCCGAAACACTCCGTTTGGAATATGGAGAGGCTGGAAAAGCTGCGAGAGTTGCTGGTTCTGTGCGATTGCGCCCTATTTTGATGACCTCCATTGCGATGGTAGCTGGCATGATTCCAATGGCCATTGGTTTTAGTGAAAGTGGAGAACAGACGGCCCCGTTGGGGCGTGCTGTCATCGGTGGATTGATTGCCTCCACTTTTGCAGCGTTATTAATTCTTCCTGTCGTTTTCGCTACGGTACAGCGAAAGGCTTCATTGAAATCTGTTTCGCTGGATCCGGAAGACAGGTTAAGTGAGCAATTTGATAAAATGAATTACCAAGACAATTCCAACGGTTAGAAAAAAATAAAGTATGAAAACCCATCACACGGTCGCCTGCCTTCTGATTTTATTTTCGTCCATGGCCACCTCATGCCAGAATTCGAAAATCAGCGAGTCTGAGGAAGATAAAGACGCTGTATATGAAGCATTTGTCTTAGAAAGAAAAGAAGTATCTACTGAGCTGGTCTTACCCGGCGAGTTGGTAGGATATTATGAAACGGGGATTATTGCCAAGGTAAATGGATATGTGAAACGTATATTCGTTGACATAGGAGACAAAGTTACACAAGGGCAGTTGCTGACAGAACTGGAAGCTCCTGAATTAAAGAGTCAACTAACGGGAGCCTTTTCGGATGTTAAGGAAAAGGAAGCCATGTATCTTAATACAAAAGGTAAATATGCGCGACTTCTTCAAACGAATAAAACCCCGGGAGCCGTTTCTCCTTATGATATGGATTTTTCCCGGACAGGAATTATTTCGGATAGCCTCCGATTTCTGGCAGCAAAAGCAGGCTACGAGGCTATAAAGCAACTAACTGACTACTTATCGATTACGGCACCGTTTGATGGAGTCGTCACCGAGCGTGCTTTGGCCCCAGGCGCATTTGTTGGCCCCAACGACAAAAATGGAATTCCTATTCTAAAATTGAAAAATGAGTCAAGATTGCGCTTGCATGTCGCCGTTCCGGAAAAACATCTCGGGGAACTTGAAGTTGGAAAGCGGGTTCAGTTTAAGGTTAAAAGTTTTCCGGCCAGGGTATTTGAAGGAATAATTACTCGTCTGGCAAAAAACGTGGATACTCAAACACGTTCAGAGATTGCGGAAATTGAGATCGACAATCGATCAAATTATCTCTTACCAGGAATGTACGCACAGGTAACCATTCCACTGAGACGCCCTGAAGCTTCATTTGTTGTCCTACAGTCGGCTATTGTAACGAACATGGAGCGAAGCTTTGTAATCAAGGTTGTAAAAAATAAGGTTATTTGGGTGGACATACAAAAAGGTGAGGACCAAGGTCAAAAGGTTGAGATATTCGGAGACCTGATAGCTGGCGACACGCTTCTCGTAACGGCCTCCGATGAAACTAAAGCCGGCACTACAATAAAAACTATTATGGTGAGTCAATAGTTCTGGCTTTTTAATATTTGAAGCTAAACATCATTCTCGCTTTAATGCCAACGCCCATCGCATTAGCGGACCGCTGCTCATACTGGTAACCAAAGCCATAATCACCAGCGACACAAAAATCGTTTCGTTGATCAAGCCCGATTCCAGTGCAATAAGTCCTAGAATAATTTCCATCGCGCCCCTCGCATTCATACCAAATCCGGTGGCGAGTGATTCGCTCTTAGAAAAACCTCCGAGATAGGCACCCAATCCACTGCCCAGCAATTTGCCACTGAAGGCAATGCCAATAATTACCAGTGTAATCAAAGGATCAAAATGGGTAATGAAATTGATCTTCAAACCAATGCTGACAAAAAATAACGGTGCAAAAATATTATTAATAAACTGATGTATTATCTCCTTCGCTTTTTCGGAAAGATGCTCGGAGTCTCCCAACGCCACGCCGATAATGAAAGCACCAAAAATGGCGTGGATGCCAATAAATTCTGTAAAGGCCGCACCCAGGAAGCAAAGAACCATTGAGAGCGACAGCAGTCCTCCCGGCCAGGCCAGTTTCTTATTCACCCAGGGAAGAACACGATTGAGCAAACCACGACCCACCGTGAGCATCAGTATCGCAAAACTTAGGGTGAGGATGATAGTGTATCCGACAGACATGTTGCTGCCTTTGCCGATCAGGCTTAAGATAACAGAGAAAATAATCCAGCCGATAATATCATCAACCATTGCAGAAGCAACGATGAGCATCCCGATTTTTGTTTTGAATAACTTAAGGTCCATCAGAATGCGAACAATCACAGGCAAGGCTGATATCCCCATAGCTGTTCCCATGAAAAGGGAAAAAAGCAACAGATCAGTGCCCACAGTATCACCAAAAAAAGCCGGAAAAGAATACGGGATGATAAACCCTATAAAAAAGGGAATGATCAATCCTAATAAACTGGTGGAGAGCGCTTGCTTTCCTTGTTGAAAGACGATGTGCAAATCAACCTCAAGACCGGCGATGAAAAGCCACAACACCACTGCCACCCGTGTAAAACCATCCAGCGCAAGGGTGGAGTATCCTATTTTCGGAAACAAAAAATCAAAAGTCCCCGGAGAAAGCATTCCCAAAACAGTGGGCCCCAATATGATGCCCGCCAAAATTTCACCGACCACTGCGGGCTGTCTGAGTTTTCTGGCAACCTCTGTCATCAGTCTCCCCAATGCCAGCATCACACTGAGCTGAATCATCAGTTGTATGACTTCATTGTGTGTAAGTTTAGCCACGGTGAACCTCCTTTCGCGGATGAACAATCAACAGATTGCAAGGCATATCAGCAAAAATATATTCCAGATCATGGGGGAACAGCCTGTCAAAAAGTCTAGACCGTCTGGCGGGAGCACCGACCACAAGCCAGTCGGCCTGTTTGCGTTGCGCAAATTTGCTTACTTCAAATCCCGATTTTCCGGAAAGCATTTTGATATTGATCTTCACCAGATCGTGCGGTATTTTAGCCAGCATTTTTTCAACCTGATCAATTTCATCCTGCAATAATTGTTGTCGCATTTCAGCATATTCTGCTTCAGAATGCTGACCTGTCGCAGCCATCGCCAAACCATATAATTTAATTTCCCGTACAATATGGATCCATGCATGATCACCGGTTTTGCCCAGGCGGCATGCGGCCGTTAAAGCTTCTTCCACAAACGGACTGTCTTCGGCATTAACTACGATGTTGCGAATGGGTCGGGCTTCTGCCGAAGGATTGGTAATCATCATCAATGAACAATCTGCCTTCCGCATTATTTTACGGGCAATGGTGCCGACATAATAATGCATTAGATTTTCGCGTTTCAGCGCTCCGGCCACCAGCAGATCAATTTTTTCCTGTCGGCAAACCTTCAGGATTTTGTCAGCCGGATCACCTTCTTCCCAGATTACTTTCACGGATGCTTCGGAAAGCCCAACTTTTTCCAGCATGGTTTTCAAAAATTGCTCTTCTTTTGCTCCGGCCGGCCCAACATGCACCAGAACCAGTTCAGAAAGAAAAATTTTCTTTAACCTAGCCGTTTCAGCAAGCATTACCTCGGCCGTCGGGGAGAAGGCCAAAGCAAAGGCGATGCGTCGAAAGAATTCCATAGGATTTTAAAATTAGTTGATTTTTTCAATTATTCGCAGAGATTCAGTGTTAGAATTCCTTCCTTGACTTGGCGACGTGTGGTCCATGATTGTTTTGCGATGCAGACACAATTATTGATATCCTTAGTATTGGACATCAATAAACACAGGTAACTAATTTAAACATTAACTTAGGTTGATTTTCAAAAAC
>JAYVXP010000137.1:0-5219 GCA_043785125.1 Bacteroidia bacterium | reverse complement strand
ACCCAAAGGCAACTACCTGGTTGACCAACGCTCCATCTCCGGTTTGGATATTATGATTTTTCCAGAGCAAGTACTTTAATACACCACGGGCTTTGTCCTCGATCACGTTTGGATTGAGCAACACCACACGTGGCTTCCCGGTAATAAGCCATTCGGCATAGTGAACATCGAATCCTTTCTTTCGCAAGTTTGCGGCCGCCTGACCAAAAAGGTCCTCCGCATCATCAAGTGGTTCCAGCTCGGCCTGAATATTCTTGTTGAGATAGGGCCCGATCATGCAAAACCCATGACGCGCATGCTCCATCATGTACGGTGCTTTGGAACGGATAACGGTATAAATGCCCCCAACCTGATTGCATACTTCCCACGCCACTTCGATAAGCAGTGCGTCGGGAAATTCAACCGTTGATTTGGGATGGCGTGGCATGGAAATTCAATAAGCTTTAAGCTAAATAAAAATTCCGAATGAGTATCAAATTTATTCCTGCCCTTACCGCCGCAAAAGCGGTTAAACTATAGACAATTTGGCTGAATTGGCAGAAGGTAGTGCGCTGGTTCAAGCCAAAACTTCCTAAAATAGATGTGGATAAGGTTTTGTACATCAATAAAAGAAAAACACCCGATTTATGAACATCGAAAAATTTACCATAAAATCACAGGAGGCGTTACAGAAGGCCTCGGAGATAGCGATGAGTAAACAGCAGCAAGCCATTGAGCCCGGGCATTTGTTGAAGGCCATTTTGGAAACGGATGAAAATGTTCCCAATTATTTATTCAAGAAGCTCAATATCAATGGCAATATCCTTGAAAATAAACTGGAAGAGCTAATCAATTCCTATCCCCGCATTTCGGGCCAGCAGCCCTATATGTCAACTGCTACCAGTTCATTGTTGCAGCAGGCTGAGAAAGAATTAAAGGAGTTCAAAGACGAGTATGTGGCTATAGAACATTTGTTATTGGCGCTCTTAGCCTCCAAAGATAAAGTTGGTTCGATCATGAAAGACGTCGGCTTCGATCGCGCATCACTGATCAAGGCCATAAAAGAATTGCGGGGCGGATCAAAAGTGACGGACCAAAATGCGGAAGCAAAATACAAATCACTTGAGCGTTATTCTATAAACCTGAATGAACTGTCCAAGCAGGGCAAGATTGATCCCGTGATCGGACGTGATGAAGAAATCAGAAGGGTCCTTCAGATTCTTTCGCGGAGGACAAAAAACAATCCTATCCTTTTGGGTGAGCCCGGTGTAGGCAAAACGGCCATCGTGGAAGGAATGGCTCAACGCATTGTTGATGGTGATGTACCTGAAAACCTGAAAAGCAAAATACTCGTGTCACTGGACATGGGCTTACTGGTCGCCGGAGCCAAATATAAAGGAGAATTTGAAGAGCGACTGAAGTCCGTCATTAAGGAAGTGACCGACTCCAGTGGACAGATCATTCTCTTCATTGATGAAATTCATACGTTGGTTGGCGCGGGTGGCGGTGAAGGCGCAATGGATGCTGCCAATTTATTAAAACCCGCTTTAGCCCGTGGAGAACTCCACGCCATCGGTGCCACCACATTAAAGGAGTACCAAAAATACATTGAAAAAGACAAGGCCCTTGAGCGCCGGTTTCAAGCCGTGGTCGTTGACGAGCCTTCTGTTGAAGATTCCATTTCCATCCTTCGCGGGATAAAAGACAAATATGAACTGCATCACGGTGTGCGGATCAAAGACGATGCTGTGATTGCCGCCGTGGAATTATCGAGCCGTTACATTTCTGATCGCTTTCTGCCCGACAAGGCCATCGACTTAATGGATGAAGCGGCTGCAAAACTGCGACTGGAGATGGATTCACTTCCTGAAGAGCTCGATGAACTCAACCGGAAGATTATGCAGTTGGAGATTGAGCGTGAAGCTATCCGGAGGGAAAAAGACAAAGGCAAAGAATCATTATTAAGCAAAGAAATTGCAGCGTTGTCGGAAGAAAGAAATTCACTCAAAGCCAAATGGGAAAGTGAAAAGTCGATTGTCAACAACATTCGAAAAGAAAAGGAAAATATAGACAAACTGAAATTTGAAGCAGAGCAGGCCGAAAAATCCGGAGACTATGGGAAAGTAGCCGAAATCCGCTACGGGAAAATTGGTGAAGCCGAAAAGCAACTGAATCATTTTGAGCATGCCATGAAGGAAATGCAGGGCGAGCACTCTTTGATTAAAGAAGAAGTGGACAGCGAAGACATTGCAGAAGTGGTAGCAAAATGGACAGGCATTCCCATATCGAAGATGCTTCAAAGTGAGCGTGAAAAATTGCTTAACCTGGAAGAAGAGTTGACCAAACGGGTGGCAGGACAGGAAGAAGCGATTCACGCATTGAGTGACGCCGTCCGCAGAAGCCGGGCAGGGCTGCAAGATCCCAAGCGACCCATTGGTTCATTTATTTTTATGGGAACGACAGGTGTTGGAAAAACCGAATTGTCCAAGGCATTGGCTGATTATCTTTTTAACGATGATAACGCCATGGTGCGCATTGACATGAGCGAATACCAGGAGCGCCATAGCGTAAGCCGTCTGATCGGAGCCCCTCCCGGATATGTTGGTTATGATGAAGGCGGACAACTGACGGAAGCAGTGCGTCGGAAACCTTACTCTGTCATCTTGCTCGATGAAATCGAAAAAGCGCACCCCGATGTATTTAATATTTTATTGCAGGTACTCGACGAAGGCCGGCTCACCGATAATAAAGGGAGGGTAGCCAATTTCAAAAACACCATCATCATCATGACTACCAACATCGGGTCACAGATTATTCAGGAGAACTTTGAAAAGATTACCGACAGCAATTACTTTGAGGTGATTGAAGAAACCAAAGACCAGGTGCTCGAGATCCTTCGAAAATCCGTTCGGCCCGAGTTTATCAACCGGATTGATGAGATCATTATGTTCCGTCCATTGACCAAAGGCGATATTCGAAAGATCGTGGCGATACAATTCGGGCTTATCCAAAAACGTCTGAGCGAAAATGGTGTAAAACTCGATATCTCCAATAAAGCGTTGGATCGCCTTGCCAAACTGGGCTATGATCCGCAATTTGGCGCGAGGCCGTTAAAGCGGGTATTGCAACGTGAAATCTTAAATGAACTTTCGAAGCAAATTTTAGCAGGAAAAGTAAACAAAGACTCCGTTATTTTTGTTGACATGAAAAATGAAGTGGAACTCGAATTCATCAATGAAGCTCACGCTGAATTGGTAAGTGAAAAAAAATAAAGATTGTGGGCCGAATTAACTGATTAGCAAATAATTATATTCCCTCCTCCAGATGAAATAACTTTTTCAGTTTCATCTCCCCTTTGCGATCGAGCATCAGAATAAGATAATCCCCTGCGTCAATCTTGACGTGGCCCGCCGGATTCTTCAACAATTTCTTGCTTCCATCGATCCATTTCACAATACCAATCAGCACCACGTTGTAATCTTTCTTCAGTTCAAAAAATGCTTTCTCGTAAAAAGTTTCGGAATAGGGATTCCCCGGTTTGATCAGTACCTGCTTCATGTCATACTCATCATCATCATGCGCGTAAGCAAGGAGCTCTTCGCTGAATAACGCCACATCGGGTTCATAGATATAACTCGCCAACAGTTTGGATGAGATTTCATTTTTGGAAATCGCATAGGTGACCCCCGCATGTTGAAAGGTGCTTTTCAGATTACCGTTGTCCAGGGTCACCACATAATGAAGACTGTCAAAATGCTTCTTAATGTTTATGATGTACACCAGTTTTTCTGTGTCATCATTAAAATTGATAAACACAACAGAGGCTTCACGGATGTTTGCCTTTTCCAGTATTTCAAAATTGTTGTAATCAGCAAACAACGTAAATACCTGATCGTGGGAATAATATTCACGAATAATATCAATACTGGGGCGGTCTTTTGTAATCACCGCGACTTGCTTTCCGGCGGCGGTAAGATGAGTGATCACCGATTGACCAAAATCATTCCACCCCATTATCACGACGTGATTTTTAAAGCTCGTACCGTTTAGGCCGAGCTCTTTTTGCTCTTTTATTGTGCTCATAAAATTTGCGATCTGTCCAATAATAAAACCATAGACTCCCAAGCTTGAAAGAAGAAAAATGAAACCAATGTTACGGCCAGCGTAGGTCACCGGAAAAACATCACCATAACCTACCGTAGTGAGTGTTGCAACAACATACCATAAGGCATCCTGCAAATTGTGAATCCTCGAGTTGGGTGCCCCCAATTCCAAGGACATCAAAACCGATATCAGAATTCCATATACCAACACCACCACAATGATGGTGTACAGAACCTGCCGGTAATTGGGTCGCTTCATTCAGGATATAAGAATTGGTTAAAAATAACTGAAAATGACACAGAAATAAAATATTAGCGTAACATCGTCCGCACCTTCAAGGATCAAGGAATGCACTTTTCCATCGCATGGCGGACTTCTGTAATTTCAACCAAGGCTCGGTCGTGACCCCACGTATTGTAAATATAGGTCGCTATTTCTGCTATTTCCAATTCGGTGAGCGATCGCACACCCGGCATTGGTTGATTGTAATTTTCACCATTTACAATCATTTCGCCTTTCTTGCCGTATTTCATCTGGCAGAGTACGCTACTGAAGTTTTTTTCGAGATAATCCGATGGGTCCAATGGCGGGTAAACCAACCCAAGACCTTTTCCTGACTTTTGATGACAGTTACTACAATGCTTACCATAAAGCACCTCCCCTTGAGCATAGTACTGCTGGAACTTAACCGAATGGGGCGGCTGAGCGCGACGACAGGAAATGAAAAAAAATAAGAAAATCAGGCATGAAAAAAACAATGCGCCAACTGATCGATTCTTCATTCCTTTCTCAGTTTCACAATATCGCTAATCAATCGATTTACATCTTCTTCCTTGGTGCCGTCGTATTTACCGCGAATCCTGCGTTGTTTATCAATCAACAAAAATGCTCCGCTGTGAATAAATCCCTCAGGCTCAGTCTTGTCTTCCATCGCCGTGGCAAAATAACCGGTCTGTGCGATCTTATATATTGAATCCTTGACCCCGGTAACAAAGTGCCAACGTTTGCTTTCAACACCAAGCCGCCGTGCAAAATCATGCAGCAACGCAACCGTGTCGTATTCCGGATCGATGGTGTGGGATAAGATTAACACATCCGGCATTTCCCTGGTAGCTTCATAAACACGCAACATTTGC
>JAYVXP010000136.1:0-5232 GCA_043785125.1 Bacteroidia bacterium | reverse complement strand
AATTCCCAGGTTCGCTTTTGATCCCCCAACTTCGCGAAAGCCATCACCGTCCAAATAGCAGCGTGCGTGTATTGGCCTCCATTCTCCCGTACACCGGGCACATATCCTTTGATGTATCCGGGGTCGGCTTTTGAATTATTAAAAGGTGGATCTAAGAGCCTGATTAAATTTTGGTCTCTGTCAACGAGCTGTTTATCTACGGCCGACATAGCCATCACAGTTCTGTCTTTTTCGCCAGCACCCGACAATACCGCCCAACTTTGAGAAATCGAATCAATTTGGCACTCTTCATTGTGAGACGATCCCAACGGCGAGCCATCGTCAAAAAATGCACGGAGATACCAACTGCCGTCCCAGCCATTTTTTTCAATATTTTTTTTCAGCTGATTTGCTTGTTCTTCGCATTCCTGGGCAAAGGCAATATCATTTTGAATCATCGCCACTTTGCCAAAACGCGTCAACACATCATAAAGAAAAAATGCGAGCCAAACACTTTCTCCGCGGCCTTCCATGCCCACCAGGTTCATGCCATCATTCCAGTCACCCGATCCAATCAACGGTAGCCCATGTGAGCCAAAACGAAATGCATGACGTATGGCCCGTTTACAGTGATCATATAAACTGGTTTTTAATTCGGCAACAGGCGGAAGATCATAGTAAGATTCTTCTTTCACATTTAACCTCCGCCCTTCAATAAAGGGAACCAGTTCCTCCAGTATTTTGATGTCGCCAGTGCTGGTGATGTACCGACAGGTGGCAAAGGGCAGCCAGATAAAATCATCGGAACACTGCGTTCTTACGCCCCGTCCCAATGGAGGGTGCCACCAATGTTGTACATCTCCCTCGGAAAACTGCCTGGAAGCACAAAGCAAAATTTGTTGTTGAGTAAGCTGGGGTTCGACATGAAGCAAGGCCAGGACATCTTGAAGTTGATCACGAAATCCAAAGGCACCGCCCGACTGATAAAACCCGCTTCGGCCCCACAGCCGACAGGATAAGACCTGATAAATCAGCCATCCATTTGCAAGAATGTTTAACGACGGATCCGGTGTTTCGATCTGAACTGTACCCAGCGTGTTGCTCCAAAATGCATGCACTTTTTCCAAAGATCTTAGCGCAGCTTCGTTTCCGCGGAATTGACGAATCGTTTTAATGGCTTCCTGCATGTTTTTTCCTGTTCCGAGCCTGAAAATGATTTCACGCTCATGGCCATCATCCAATTCAAATGGAACCTGTATTGCGGCACAGGGATCTAGCCCTGCACCGCTATTGCCTGACAGTCTTACGCGTTTAATCGCGTCGGGATTCCGAACGGTTCCATTGCGACCCAGAAATTCAGCACGATCTGTTGTATAGGTGTACAATGCATCATCCACGTCAAAAAAAGCAACCTGATTTTGAAATTCCGTGTTGTATGGATTTTTTGCGATGAGTGCACCGGTGTTTGAATCAAGTTCGGAAACAATGTGCATGGCCGATTTGGATCGCTGATTTCCTAAAACCCATTCTACATAACCCGTCGCAGAAAGCTTACGCGATCTGCCAGACCGGTTATGAATTTTCAAAACAATAAATTTGATTGTTGCTTCAAGGTCTACATACACGGTCACTTCTGAGGCAATGCCGTCTTCGCTGTGCTCAAAAATGCTATAGCCAAATCCGTGACGTGTTACATAAGGTGACTTCCCGCGACTGGGCAGTGCCATGGGCGACCAATATTGACCGGTTTCTTCATCGCGGATGTAATATGTTTCTCCGCTGCTATCCGTAACCGGGTCATTTTGCCAGGGTGTAAGCCTGAATTCATGCGCATTTTCCGACCAGGTATAGGATGATCCGCTTTCGGATAGGATCGTACCAAAATTTCGATTTGCGATTACATTTATCCATGGCAGTGGTGTTGAGCGTTTGCCTCCGATGGTTGTGATGTATTCCCGACCATCTGCACTAAAGCCACCCAAGCCATTATAAAACTGCAGCCCTTCAGGGGGTAATACTTTATCACGCGATGGGTGAAATTCAGAGGTCGTCAAATAGGGAATGTTAGCTTTTGGATTTGAGCGACGGTTTACCTGGTCCACTAAACTTCCGCGCGTATCCGAAATGATTACCCGGGCAACGGTTTGAAGCAGAATGCGATCTTCAGCTGATATCTGGTCTGCGGAACGCACAAAAATTCCGCCTTGTTTGTTGGTAACGTTGATGGTAAAACCGGCTATGACAAGTCCTTGAATTTGGTCTTGCAAGAGTTGTCGGTAGCTACTATAATCTTCATTTAAAATGACCAGGTCTGTTATCAGTCCTTTCAATTGCCAAAAGGCCCGGGCTTGCATAAGCTGCTTCACCAGCGTAATATTTGAAGTATCTGAGATTTGCAAAAGAACAATGGGTAAGTCGCCTGAAATGGAATAACTCCAAAGTCCGGATTGCCCTTTTTGATTTTTGACCAACATATCAGGACTTGCCCGCAAAGCCGGATTGGAATAAATCACAGAACTTGCCAGACGGCCATAAAACTGAGCGTCAGCTTCCGTTGCATTGATTTGCCTTAATACCACTTGGCTGTGAGTCCATGATAATTCAAAAGCACGATTCCTGAGGTGTTGGTCCTGGTACTTGTCCAACAAACTTTGGCTTGCGTGGCGTGTTTCGGCAATCCCCGTGATCACGTCAACCATGGCGGTTTCTTCTGGCTCCAGGATGATTCTGGATTGAATAGCAACAATGGGATCCAACACCGATCCGTGGGTACCAGAGAGTGGCTCGGAAATGCCCATCACGCGTGGCTCTGCCACACTGTTCCCTCGGCCAATGAATTTATTACGATCTGTTTCATATGAAATCTGATATGCCTCCACTCCATTGACCTTCATAAGGTGGAGCATCCACGGTGGTTTCTCTTCGTTTGAACGCGGGCGCCGGGTACAAAGAATGGCTTGTTGTTGAGGTATAATTTCTGTTTGAACAAAAAGATTACTGAATGCCGGATGAGCGGATTCTTCCGCGGGAAGAGCCAAAACCACTTCAGCGTAACTGGTGATTTCTATGCTCTTTTTTGATTTCGAATGGTTTGTGATATGAATGCGTCTGATTTCAATATCATCTTCGGGAGAAACAATAATTTCAGTATAGCTTTCAACTTTGTCATCTTGTCTGCGAAACTCCGCCCTTCCTTGAGAAAATACAGCTTCATAGCTCGAAGGTTTTTTTAAGGTCGGTTGATACGTAGTGGACCAGAATTCACCGCTATCCAGATTTCGCAGATAGCAAAAGGCACCCCAATTGTCAGAGGTACTGTCCTCACGCCAGCGTGTCACAGCCGTATCCTTCCAACGGCTATATCCACCTCCGGCATTGGTTACCATCACATGATAGCGTCCATTGGAAAGGAGTTGAACTTCGGGCAACGGTGTATCCGCTGTGTTAATGATTCGTATTTCAGAATTTGGAGACACATGGGTGATGTCTTCCTTATCCGAAGCAGCAGAATAGAACCCGGTTGTTTTGGGTACCTGCTCTTGTAGCAACAACAATGCGGTCTGAAATTGGGGGTCTGCTTCAAATCTCTTTTGCATCGGTTGATCCAGCAAATGGTAAGCCAATGAAAGCAAGCACATGGCCTGATGGTGAACCATAAATGTCTGGATCAACACATGCGTTTCTCCTCTGGGCAAACGTCCGGTGGTATAGTCTATTGATTCATAAAAACCATACTTACCTTGAAATCCCAGCGCGGTCAATTTTTCGAGGTTGTTGCATGCTGCTGCCGGGTCGATCATGAGCGCCAGCGCGGATGCATAAGGCGCAATGACCAAATCCTGGCCGAGGCCTCTCTTGAAGCCTAATCCTGGGACACCAAATGCACGATACTGATAGTTGAGGCCCGCATCGACCATATTATAGCAGGATTCTGAAATACCCCAGGGCACACCTTGCTGCGCCCCATACTCGATCTGCCGTTTTACAACCCCTCTGAAAGTTTCATCGAGTAGGGTATTTTCATAAGTAGGCATGACCAATAAAGGCATGAGGTATTCAAACATAGAGCCACTCCATGAAAGGAGTACTTGTGTATTAGCGGTTGTGGTCAGTCTTCTGCCCAAAGCAAACCAACTTTCCTGAGGTAATTTTCCCTGGGCGATGGCTACAAATGCACTGAGTCGTGATTCGGAAGCCAAAAGATCATAGAAGCTTGAATCACGGTGATGCGCTTCAACATTGTATCCAACGGCTAACAAATGAAGTGATTTATCATACAGAAAATCATATTCCATTTCCGCAAAATTCAAACACCTGAACGAAAGGCCTTTGAGAATCGCTATTCGTTCCCTCGCCTGAATGCTTGCTACATGAACTGCCTCATCCAATTTTGAAAGCCAAATTATTTCTTCATCTGAGTTTATCAACAACCCAGGTTTTGATAATTGCAATCCCAATTCCTTGTCCAGGTTTGACAGTCTCGATAAACTTGGCATTTCAGTTAGCAACGGCAAGTCCCTGAACTTTTCAGGAATCGGTGAAATCACAAGCCAGGGTGCAAAAAGTGTTATTTCTTTGATCGCGGATTGGAGTTGTTGCGCAAACGTGTGTGCCCAATAAAACGTATTCGACGTTTTGCTATCCTCGATCGACAGTAGCCAGTCAAGATACCGACTCAGCAATTCTTCAAGGGAATTTCTAATGTCACTCAAGCGCACAGGAGGTTCTATAAATAACACCTCAAACCCCTTTTGAATCTCGGTGAATCGATTTTGATTCAAAGCCTTTGTTTCTTTCGCCACGATTCGCAGCGTATCATAAAGTCCCCGCCATAAATTTTGATCAATCAGTTTTCCTCCGGGGATGGCCAGCAATCCTTGTCGAAAGGTAAGGAGGTGCCCGGCCAGATTTCCGCTGTCAACTGTTGAAATATATTTTGGTTGCAATACTTTCAATGATTGCGTGTCGTACCAATTATAAAAATGACCTTCATACCGTTCCAGCTTTGCCATACCGTCCAGGGCATTGGTTGTGCGCTCAATAAATTGCGTCAAAGTGGAATAGCCAAAGTCGTAGGCCGTCAGGTTAGACAACAAAGCCATACCCATGTTGGTGGGAGAAGTACGGTGAGCTATGGCGGGGATGGGATATTCCTGAAGGTTATCCGGTGGAAGCCAATTGTCCGCCGGACCGATGCAATTTTCGAAGAAAGCCCAGGTCTTCCGTGCCAACTCCCGCAATAACATTTTTTGG
>JAYVXP010000135.1:0-5294 GCA_043785125.1 Bacteroidia bacterium | reverse complement strand
GGGTGGCCTGCGATTTGATCTGGCGGCGACGCTCTATTCCAATTCCCTGTTCATCTTGTTATTGATCATTCCATTCTCATTCCGGTTTCATCCGACGTATCAAAAAGTAGCCAAGTACTTGTTCCTTACAACAAACGGAATTGCACTGGCAGCCAACGTTGCGGATTTTGTTTACTACCCATTCACTTTGCGCCGTACAACGGTTAGTGTTTTTAGTCAATTTAAAAATGAAAGAAATTTGGCGGGTTTGTTCTTTCAATTCCTGATTGATTATTGGTATGCCGTGATCGTATGGGTCATCTTGATGGCGATCCTGGTGATAATTTACAATCGAATCAAATTTCAAGGCCCTCAGCTCAGAAACCGCATTGCTTATTATTCATCGGGGATTTTGATGGTGCCGCTGATCGCCTATTTATTTGTAGGTGGTGCAAGGGGAGGGTTTGCCCACAGCACAAGACCGATCACGTTGAGCAATGCGGCCGAATATGCCAAAGTACCCAAAGACATTAATCTGGTGTTGAATACACCATTTGCCTTGATGCGCACCGCCAGAGCCAGCGTCATAAAAAAAGTAAATTATTTTTCTTCGGATGCTGAATTGAAAAAGGAATTTGATCCGTTAATCATTCCGCACGACACAGCTTCGTTTCGTTACGACAATGTGATGGTCATTATTCTGGAGAGCTTCTCAAAAGAATTCATCGGGACCTACAACCGAAAATCGGAAAACGGAACGTACAAAGGATATGCACCGTTCATTGATTCGCTGATCGGCGTAGGACGCGGCTATCAGTATTCGTTTGCCAATGGTCGTAAATCCATCGACGCCATGCCTTCGGTAATTTGCAGTATTCCATCCATCGAAGTGCCGTATGTGCTTTCGCATTATTCGGGTAACAAAGTCAACAGCACGGCCAGTTTATTGAAAGAGAAGGGCTATCATACAGCCTATTTCCATGGCGCACCCAACGGCTCTATGGGTTTTCAGGCTTTCGCGAATTTGTGTGGCTTTGATGAATACTATGGCAAGGATGAATACAACAATGATGATGATTTTGACGGCATCTGGGGAATTTGGGACGAGCCGTTTATGCAGTTTGTTGCGCAAAAGGTCAATACCTTCAAAACACCGTTTTATGCGACCTTGTTTACCGTTTCATCGCATCACCCATACAATTTGCCTCCGGGGTATGAAAATAAATTTAAAGGCGGACCGATGATTATTCACCGGACAATTCAATATACCGACTATTCGCTCCGAAAATTTTTTGAAACCGCCGCCCAAATGCCTTGGTTTAAAAACACGTTGTTTGTTTTCACAGCGGATCATGCTTCAGCGGAAATTCAATATCCTGAATACAATTCCGCCTGGGGCTATTTTTCAATCCCCATTTTTTTTTACAAACCTGGTGAGAATTGGTCTTCCTTTAAACAGGAAATCATTCAACAGATCGATATTATGCCAACGATTCTGGGGTACCTGCACTATGATCGGCCGTACGTGGCCTTTGGCAGGGATATATTTAAGGAAGACAAAGCGCCTTTTGCATTTAATTATTTGGATAATGTGTATCAGACTTTCATGGACGACTATCTCCTTATGTTTGATGGAACAAAGTCCAATGCCCTGTACGATTTTAAGAACGATCTTAGGCTGCAAAATAATTTATTGACACGACGCCCCGAGCAAGCAGGAAAAATGGAACACAAAATCAAAGCCCTGATTCAACAATACAACAACAGGATGGTGGATGATGACCTAACGGTGGAGGGCCCCCAGGCAAAAGCCGCAGGCAACCGTTAGTTGCCCAATGACCAACGATCAATATCTACGCCAGATTATGATACACATTCTGCACATCATCATCAGACTCCAGCGCTTCAACGCATTTTAGAACGTCATCCTGTCCGGCTTCATTGAGTTCTTTTGTTGTGACGGGAATGTATTGGAGCTCCGAGCTTTTTGCTTCCTTGTTTTTTGCTTCCAGAAATTTAAGCATGTGACCGAACTCGCTAAACTTGGTGTACACAATGATCTCATTTTCTTCGCGCTGAATGTCTTCCGCGCCAGCGTCAATCAGGTCCATCTCCATTTCATCCAGATTGAGTTTGGCTTGGTCAAATTTAAACACCCCCCTACGTTCGAACATAAATAAGACGGATCCCGAATTGCCCATGCTGCCTCCGTTTTTTGAAAAATGGACGCGGATGTTGGCAACAGTACGCGTAGGATTATCGGTGGCGCACTCCACCAC
This sequence comes from Bacteroidia bacterium, assembly GCA_043785125.1. Classification (GTDB taxonomy): domain Bacteria; phylum Bacteroidota; class Bacteroidia; order Cytophagales; family Cyclobacteriaceae; genus ELB16-189. The sequence continues at coordinate 3,036 of JAYVXP010000135.1, read as the reverse complement.
AATGGGTACGCCATGCATTGCATAGCCTTCGTAGATGACCTCCTGAAAATCCTTTTCCTCTTTGGATGAAGCACGGCGTATGGCAGCCTCAACCCTGTCCTTGGGCATGTTGACGCCTTTGGCATTCTGGATAATGGCGCGCAGTTTGGGGTTATTTTCTGGTAAGGGCCCACTTTGTTTTACAGCAATCGCAATGTCTTTTCCGATCCGGGTAAAGGCCTTGGCCATCTTGTCAAAACGGGCAAACATGGTATGTTTTCTCTTTTCAAATACGCGTCCCATAGGTGTTGAGTTTTTAAAGTTGACCATTTCAATCGTTTGTGGGTCAGCTTGCAAAAATAGAAAAAAAGTCAGACCGGCCGCTGTTAATAAAAGCAAAGGATTGTTCAATTAATAAGCAATTGCATCCGTCGAATCACGTTCATTGCGGTTATTCCTGTTATTTTTGCCAATCCGATATGAAGCATTTAGTCATTATTCCAAAAAATCGCTGGAGTTGGTCACCGCCCAAAACGATAAATTGGCAATGGGTAATACCCTTCTGGCATGGGTATTATTTACGAAAATAGTAATGATACCGCTCAGGCTGTCTTGCGAATTTTCAACAGGAAATTGGAAATGGGTTGATTTGAGGGCATCCCTAAAAAACCTATGGCATCAACCCGTCACCCATCACGAGAAGTGAAGGGTACAAGGAGTTTTTAGAGACGCCCTTTAGTTCAAAGTTTTACGGTAGCATCGGCGAAAATGAATTGTACATTTAAACATAAATGCAATTTTGTTTATGAAAAAGAATCTTGTGATTTTGATTTTGTGTGCAGTGATGGTCGGTTCGTTGGCTTATGCTTATACCCAGAAATTGAGGGCTGATTTTTGCGATAGCATAGCGTTGCAAAATGAGGCTACGATCATGGAACTAAAGGGAGCGCTGGATCGGGTAAAAAAAATAGCCGAGCAGAATCTAAACGAAGCAATGTTGCAAAGCAGAAGGGCCGATCAAGTGTCGGAGAATTGCAAAAAGTCTAAGTAACCTACCCGGGGGGCCATTGAAGCAAGCTATTTGGTCTTACCCGATTCAAACTTAAAAGAGACCTTTATTCTAGCGCGATAGGCTTCCACTTTGCCATTGTTCAATTGTAAATCAAGTTGTACAATTTCAGCAATCCTCAAATCACGAAGACTTTTTGATGCTCTTGAAATCGCCGCTTGTGCAGCCTTTTCCCATGAAACGGTGCTTGTCCCAACGAGTTCAATTACTTTGTAAACGCTTTCAGCCATTGCAGTAAGTATTTAAGATGTCGACAAAAACGATGTAATACTTTCAATGTATTAAAAATCAGTGCCTTTTGCAAATGAGAACCTTACAACCCGAGCTATAAATCCATATTCTCCTTATGCTGGCTTCTACCTATTGTGTAATTTGCAGCCCATAAACTTATTGCAAATGAAAACAGCTTACTTTTTGATCGCCATGGCATTGATTGCTCTCACTTCATTTAAGCCGCTGCAAAAAAAGAAAGTAATATTCTTTGGTGATTCCATCACCGAGGCGGGGGCTAAGCCGGGGGGATACATTATCAAGACGAGCGAATTGGCCACAATTGACAAACGCGGCGAGGAATTTGAAATGGTGGGCGCAGGCATTGGCGGCAACAAAGTATATGATCTCTATCTGCGACTGGAAGATGATGTGCTTAGCAAAAGCCCGGATGTGGTGGTTATCTATGTAGGGGTGAACGATGTATGGCATAAACGCACTTATGGTACAGGCACAGACCCCGACAAGTTTCAAAAATTCTACTCGGCGATCATTAATAAATTACAGAACAAAAATATTAAAGTCATTCTTTGTACACCCGCTGTGATCGGTGAAAAAACGGATTTCAGCAATGAGCTGGACGGGGATATCAATCAATATAGCAACATCATCCGGAGCATTGCCGCAAAAAACAATTTGCCATTGGTGGATTTAAGAAAATCGTTTTTGGACTACAATAAACAATTCAACACCGAGAGTAAAGAATCCGGGGTTTTGACAACGGACCGCGTGCACCTTAACGAAAGAGGAAATCAAAGGGTGGCGGAAGAAATGTGGAAAGTAATAAAGAACCTATAGTCCCTATTCTTTCCTCACATAAGTAAAATCATAAATGGTCTGCCAGGTTTTTCCCTGGTCCAGGGACTGCTCGCTGAATTGTCTGACCTGATCGGGGCCTTGATTAAAGAAAGTAAGTCTTCCGGTCGCTTTTTGACCGTTTGACTGAATGGGTGCGAAAGTAAATCGCATGGCACTGTCCCTGTATTCCCCATTTTCAAATTTAATCAGGTCGCCGACGCCCGACCCCATCCACACTTGTTCCCATTTTCCTGTCGAGGGATCATAGAAGTTCATACTTTTTCCTTCGTGTGAGCCCCGAAGCGCAGTCCAGTTTTCTAACACGAGGCAACCCTTCGAAACATTTTGAATAAGGCTGTGACCAACCACGGGTGTGTCGCTCCCCGTTCGAAATACATTCCACTCACCAATCCAAAAATCAAACTCGCGGTTCCTGGGGTTTGCAGCACAAGGGTACGTTGCAGTATAAACCTTTTTGTAACAGACCTCGAACCGCGGCTCTTTTCTTATTGAATTGTAGTCTGCCAAGGTGTCTAACTCGTTCAAACTGGAATAGCCTGCCCGCACTGCGCTGTCCAGCCACGCAAAAGCTTTATCGTTGTCGTGGAGTTGTGCGTAAGAACGCGCCATCCGTGACATGAGGTAGGGTTTTAGAGACGGAGGTGGTTGGGAGGCAATTGCGCTATTATAATTCTTCAATGCCGCAACATAATTGCCAAGGTTGTGATAGCAATAACCCAGGCGATTCCATGTGAGCGCTTTTATTTTTTCAGGATGCAAGGCTATCTGGACTTCGTATCCTGCACTCGCTTTTTCCCATTGACCTTTGGAAAACAGGGTATCAGCAGATTCCAGTGAAATGTTTGTTGGCTTGACACCCTGGGCTGACATCTCTTGCGGCACAGTAATGGCGAGGGCGA
>JAYVXP010000134.1:0-5321 GCA_043785125.1 Bacteroidia bacterium | reverse complement strand
CAGGAGGTACAGAAAGAGGCAGTCAATCATTTTGCCGGCAAGGAAAAGGAATTACAAATGGCGATGTCGCAAATCAGCAAACTCAAACAGAAATACTCGAGCGTTTCCAGTCTAAAAGACCTCAAGAAATTATCACGCAATCAAATGCACGGCAAGCCGCTGATCGAAAGGATTGTACCGGGTATTAATTTTCAAGTGCAGATCAGAAATCATTTTCTCATCGACCTGAACCAGCAGGTGGGCTACCGCATTACCAAAAGACTGATGGCCGGAACGGGATGGAATGAACGGGTTACAATACAACACCATCATTTCACCCGCAATGACCGTATCTATGGTCCAAGAACCTTTGCGGAATTCAAGATCACCGAAAACTTTGCCGTAAGGGGAGAGGTAGAAAAGATGAACGCCTACGTACCCTCAATCTTATCTAGTCCCAATGATGAGGGAGGGAGACAATGGGTGTGGGGAGTATTCCTTGGAATAAAGAAGGACTATAAATTTTCAAAGTATATCCGTGGCAATGTGCAAACGATGTACAATTTCACCGACCGGTTTTACAAAACCAGTCCCTATGCCGACCGGATCAATGTGAGAATAGGGTTTGAGTTTCCGATGAAGAAGAAGGTGAAGGCGGAAACGAAATGAATTTTGTCGCTCAAAGAATGATAATGCAAACCGCAAAACAGACCTTGCCTGCTAGATCCTGCGTAGCGCCTACCTTAAAGGGGTTTAGTAATATTTCTGAAAGCGTACAAACCAGCTAACAGGATATCCATGTTCCAAAATCAGGCAGAATCAATACTTGTGACGAATGTGTTCAAATACTGCGCAGTGCGTCTGCGTTTTGCTGCGCAGTGAATCTGCGTAGCAGACTACGCACTGGTGGTTTACTGAGAACGTGGCTAACACTAAGGTCACTATCAGCGGCTCATTCACTTCATGATAGGTTCTTGGAACACGTTGGTCAGTTCAGGCCGATTAACTTAAGTGCATTTCGGAGTTGTTCAATTATCATTTCTGTCGTTAGTGGAGATTCCGTCATCCCTGACCACCTTTTTTCGCGCCCTGTCAATAATTTCAAAGGCCTGATGATCAACCTCTAAAAGTGGTCACCTTAAGACGAAAAAAACTGATCTCGCTACTCGGGATCTCCAATCGGTCGGATGCGACTCTTTTTTTTGTTTTACTTTCAATAGAAGGTAATATTACTCACGAGCAAAATGCAGGAATAATTTCCCGCGTCCCCGGAATTTGGTCGGTCGAAGGTCTTAGGAATTCGCTTGCTGACAAAGCAATTTCCTCAAACTACCGGTGTATTATTACTTTGTGTAGACCGTACCTGCAATACCCTTAGACAAAGGGGCACGCTGTTCGATATTCAGTAAGTAATCAGGCAATGGACTTCCTTCTGGCAAAAACAACAGATGATATCGCCCCCTATTCTTAATCAGTTCAGCATCGGTCAAGACCACCTTGTCTCTCAGGTACCACGCAGTGTACGCATTTGACTGACACCACGAGAGAAGCTGATTCGTATTCTCTATGATGGATAGTTCCGGGGAACCATGTACTTCCATAATAAATTTAGTTTGTTTGTGCTTGGCCAGTTCAGTCGCACCTCGTAATACCTTAGCCTCTGCCCCTTCAACGTCAATTTTTACCAGGTCAGGGATAACCTGGTATTCTTTTACCAATGAATCCAGGGTTGTGGTTTGTACGTTGAGGTAACCTGCCGTCTTGGCGTGGCTTTTATACATACTGCCTGCGGCCCCGCTTAAGACGGTGTATAGTTTTAAAGATTCATTTTCAGCATCAGATATAAAGGCGTTAATAAACCTTATGTGACGTGATAGATTATTTCGGATCATGTTTTCCGCGGCGATTGAAAGGGCCATTGGATTGGGATCAATTAGAAATAATTCTTCAATTTTATTAGCAAGCAATAACAAAAATGCAGACTTACCAATGTTGGCACCCACGTCGAATGCAATCCTGGAATGTGCTCCGAGGGCGAGAATCCACGCGTCGTCGTAATCTGGCTCATCGAAATCAAGTGCGACAAATAAATAGATTCTATTCAGGAGCATTCCATTTTTCTTTCTTCTTAATGAGATTCCAAATTTCTTTTCCAAGTAATCATAAATACGAATTTTAATATACATTATGACTCCCCATTGACGTGCTAATTTATTCTTGATCATAGAAGGTAAGTATTCTTTTGCAATTAACGACCAAATTAAGTTAAATTCAATTTAAAAAATAATAAGTTAAACGCAATCTGGTCTTTACTTTTTAGACCTTGCTAAAAATCATTTTACCGGTCTCGTTTGTTGGCGAAATATTTTGATAGATAATTCAATTCGCTCACCTTGGTAATTTTGGCCTGGAATCGAATCTGATTTCGGTCGCCACGGTGCCACTTTCTATGAGATTTTCGCAACTCGCGTTGAAAAACCAACAACGCGATGGCTGGAGATTTCTCCTCTGCGCCGGATCACTTTTTTTCGTCTTAAGGTGATCATATTTAGAGATTAACAATCAGGCGTTTAAAATTATTGATCAGCACGAAAAAAAGTTGTCAACCTTTGCGGAATCTCTACCGAAAATCCTCTAACTCGTAGTTTGGATTGCTATGGAAAGTCAAGCTACCTTACCGCCCTGATTTATGCTCGATTGTAGTTGGGTCAATTGCATTTGAATCAGCGGCCATTCTTCCACCGATAGAACTTGCCGTAGTTATGACAATTGCATAGTCCCACCATATATTGGTGGCAGCATCTAAGTTGGCTGATTTATAATAACGATCTTTTCCTTTTAGCGAAGCATCGCTGTAAGTTTTCCCGAAACTGTAGGGATCATAAGCTTCAAAGAATGTTTCGCCATCAACGTCTGTGTATCCTTTTATTACGATGAAATGCCCCCAGCCCTGCGTGTTTGCCTCATAGAATTTACTAAAATGATAGGTATCATCATTTTGATACTCGACATAGAACATATCTAAGCAAAGAATTATTATCCTGCCATCATCAATTTTATTCTTTAACAGATTAATGTCTGTAAGATTTATGGTATAATTCTTTATCGAATTGAGGTTTAGATAATTAATAATATCATCCGTGTACCACCACCCACCACTTGAGCGATATGTGTTTCGTGCGTCTAATGGTGTCTTGCCAAAATGTTTATTAGCCCACTTGATGGCCATCGTTACCGAAGTTGGGCCACAATTCACCGAAGAGTATGTGCCTGAATTCCCTTGATCGAAATACCAGTTGTAGTTGGTGTTATTGCTAACGCTCTTCACTAAAGTCTCACCTAATCCGTAAGCCTCGATTTGGGTTATGGCGGGAACAAGTATAGTTTGAGTGGATTGCGTTGTGCGAATTCCATCTTTCACTTCCAGCGTTACATCAACAGAGAAAGATTCGGATACGATGGGTATGTTGAAATAAGATTTTGGTGAAGAAGAAGAAACAATCGTGATGAGGTTGGACGAGGTGCTCCAAGTATAAGTTAGTGGATCACCCTCTGGGTCGGATGAAAGACTTCCGTCTAAAGTGAATCTATTAATTTCTTCCACAATTTGAATCTTCGCTATTGGCGGATTGTTTTTGGGAACTATTTTATCACTGCTTGAACACGAGATTAATAACCACAGTGCAAATAGGCATGTCGATGATGTGTTTCTTTTCATTTTGAATAGTTCATTCTATACCTCACTCTCAATATATCCTCTCTTATTAAAAAGAGGCGGTAGTTTCTTGCCAAAGGGTTGTAATTTGGTAGCAAAAAAATAAATACTCTTAATAAAAGTATGGACAAAACTGGTTTAACCACAATGTTCAAGGAAAAGATACCTAAAATGAGGGTATGGATTTTTGAAAATAAAATGGCATTACTTCTAAATAATTTAGTTTTGAGGTTTTATCGAATTAAAATCTATACCAAAACCGGTGACCAGGGAACAACAGCATTGTTTGGTGGCAAGCGTTTCATCTATATCACTAAAACAGGCCGCTGAACTGACCCACACCATGTATGAGATCACCGTGACACTGCCCCAATCCCAACACACCAAAAATATACTTCGGAAATTGGATGATAATCAGATACTTCTAAAAAAAATCATAGATGAAATTTCTAGGGTGTCCCATTGACGAAAACAGGACAAAGAGAAGCCGTAGAAAATTCAGTGCCGAATTTAAAGCCAAGGTAGCCTTGGAAGCGATCAAAGAAGTGAAGACACTTCAGCAATGATCAACGCAGTTTGAAATACATCCTCAGCTCATCGCCCGATGGAAGGCATGCACCTTGCGGGGCTATAAGCAAAGCCGGCTTCTTGGCCGAGCCATGCATTTCTCAAATTTTGAATTACGTTGGCGCTTTGCACAATCCCATTGGTTCAAGCTGCATTTTGAGTTTAGCGGTGTTCCCTTTTATGACATAGGTGGTGTGTGGGATAATCTCTCCAGTCTTAACACTACCAACCTACGTTATTCCCACGGAATCGGCTGGCGCATAACCTGGAATGAAAGTACAGTTTTACGTTTTGATTATGCAGTATCAAAAGATGATCAGCAGTTCTTTTTCAATCTGGCTCATACGTTTTAGGAAATAAACCAGCGTTCAAGATCTATATTTAACGTCCCTACACGAACGGATCATAAAGTGAGGATAGAAACAGTTTATTTCGGGTATTTTATCCCCGTTTTCAGTACGCATTAGCCCTTCCTCGAATTGTATAACGGTTTGAAAAGTTATTCGGCAACGCTAGCGAGAGATAACACTTTTTTTCCTTAGCTTTTCATTCAACTCATCAATCCTTATCGTCACCAAACCCAACAGCTATGAAAGAAAATGATGTTCATTCTAAAACACGTCGAAGAGAATTTTTAGGATCTCTTGCGGTGGGAGCAGCTACACTTGGAATTTCAACATTGGCCACTCCACTCGGTTTGAGTGCCTCACCCCAACCCTCTACAATTACCGGCGAAGCGGACGCATGGTTTGAAAAAATAAAAGGCAAACACCGCATCGTGTTTGATGTGACGGGACCTCATGAGGTTTTTCCCTTTGCCTGGCCCCGTGTTTTTATGATGACCAATGGTCCTGAAAACGATACAGGGGTCGTGATCGTTTTACGGCACAACAGCATTCCTTATGCAATGAACGATAGCGTTTGGGCGAAGTATAAATTTGGCGAAGTGTTTAAAATCGAGGATGCGGCCACAAAAGCTCCTTCCGTTCGCAACGCGTTCTGGAAACCAAAACCAGGTGATTTTTCAGCGCCTGGACTCGGCAATATGGCCATCGGTATT
>JAYVXP010000133.1:0-41402 GCA_043785125.1 Bacteroidia bacterium | reverse complement strand
GGCCGAGGGAGGTCATTTTCTGCTCTTTACCATTCTCCAGCAGCGTGAGTTCATATTCACCAGACTTGTCACTCCAATAGGCGATTGTCTTTCCATCGGGCGACCAGGTTGGGTACCGCTCTGAAACGCCTTGCGTGTGGGAAAGATTTTTTACAAACCCGTGTTCGGCGGGAAGGGAAAAAATATCACCACGCGCCTCAACCAAGGCTCGATTTCCATCCGGAGACACTGATGCTCGCTGAATGTACTTCTCAACTTTTTCAATCCTCGGCTTCATCGACATACCATCGGTAACCAATTCAATTTTTACTTCATGATAATTATCCGCCTCGATAGCATACAGATACATTTTACCGCCTTGTTCAAAAACAATCTCTCCAGGCCCCATTGAAGGATAGTGAATATCGTTATCCGAAAATGTGGTTAACTGCTTAAATCTTTTTGTAAGAATATCATACTGCCACAAATTCATCCTGTTTTCCGTTCCGCGATCGGAAATAAAATAAATTTTATCCTTGTACCACATCGGAAATTCATCTCCGGCGTCACTCGTTTTTGGAATCTTTTCCGAAGAATTATCGGTCAGATTGAAAATATGGATGTCCGCTACATTACCTCCGCGATAACGTTTCCAGGTTCGGCCAATTTGAGTTTCAAAGGTTATCGCAAGCTTCTTACCATCGGGTGAAAGCGAACCGAACTCGGCATACGCCATGGGGAGTTTTTCCGGAAGTCCGCCTGAAATGGAAATCTTGAAAAATTTATTAAACCGCTCCTTTTCACTATCACGCTGTGAGGCAAATAAAACAGACTGCCCATCCGGATACCAATCTACGACCCGGTCGCTCATACCGTGAAAGGTGAGGCGGGCGGTGATCCCTCCCAAAACGGGGACAGTAAACACATCCTTGTTGCCATCATAATTGGCAGAGAATGCAATGGTTTTGCCATCCGGTGAAAATTTGGGATAGCTTTCAACACCGGGAGGCGAACTTAATTTGAAGGCCTTGCCCCCTTCCTTGGGAACAACCCATAGATCATTGGCATAAGTAAAAACAATGTGCGTTTGAGATACATCCGGAAAACGGAATAGGCCGGCATTGATCTGAGCGTGAACATAACTTTGAGCCAACACGAACAAAATAAAAGGAAAGAGTTTCTTCATGGAGTGGGGATTAAAACCTTTAAATTAACAATAGAAACTTATTTCATGAAGATTTGTTACAACTTGCGTCAAATAGTTTTTGTTTATTTGTCGAACAAAAATGATTTATGACATGCGGGTAACATCAGATAATCGACTCAAAAAACTCATTGTAGTAGGTGACCGCGTTCTCATTCGCCCAGCAAAACAAACCGATAAGACCGATAGTGGACTTTATTTGCCTCCCGGCGTTCAGGAAAAAGAGAAAATACAAAGCGGTTATGTCATTAAAGTTGGACCCGGATATCCCCTTCCCATGCCTGCCGATGAAGATGAAATGTGGAAGGGAAAAGAAGACCAGATCAAATACCTGCCCTTGCAGGCCCATGAAGGTGACCTTGCTATTTTCCTGCAAAAGGGCGCAATTGAAGTGATCTATGAAAGCGAAAAATATTTTGTTGTGCCCCAGTCCTCCATACTCATGCTGGAGCGCCAGGAAGATTGACCGCTGTATCCGCAGATTAAATGATTACGCTGATTTTGAATTTGACTCGGTTTAGGTTCAAATGGAATAAATAAATTATGTCTGGTCTCTCTTTTGGTGTACTTCGCAATGGCAAAAAGTATTTGCTCATCAATCATGGCGAGCGTTTTGAGTTTGAAATCGAAACCATTCTTGCCAATGGCGATTTCAAGGTCAAGGACCTTCATACGCTTGAGCGATATCTGCTCAAGGATCTTATTAGGTTTGGTCAGGGGAAGGATTTTGAGATCAGAGATATCTATTAACCCTGGCCATAATACCCAGGGTTAATAGATCAGCTATTTCTTGCGCTTCATCCCAAACAAAAACCGGGTTACTCCAAACGGTCTGATCAACAGGAAATACAACCCCAGACACGTCAGCACCGTAAGAAAAATGATGGACCAGTATTTGGCGGCAATGTTCCAGTCTAGCTGACATATATAAAAGCCCACTGCGATGATCACGGTTTGATGTAAAATGTAGAAGGGATACAATCCTTCGTTCAGCTTCGAAAGCCAGGGATGTGATTTGTTCAGATAATGTTGTCCGTAGGCAATAACGGTGATCACGGTAAACCAGCTCAGGAAAATGGCGGTAACATCAAAAATGTACTCAACCTGATCATCGGTCCACGGCAGCTGAATATGATGGTGAAAATGAAAATAGCATAAATAAAATGGGATCAGAATAAACATCGCCGCCACCAACGAGTGCTTCCGGTTTTGTCCTATGGACACCCATGTATTATTATTGGAATAACACAACATCCCAAATACGAAGAAACTAAAATAGTAAATAAAGTAAGCCCAATCATGACTCAGATCATGGGTCTCTTCCGGGAAGTAAGGACGGAGCAAAATCTGAGTCATCAGAATAAAGACGGACGGAATAAAAAGCACCCCTGCCGGACTGGAAAGCAGCCGGGAAATGATTTCTCTGAACTTCAATGAACGGGGTGACCGTAAATAAACCAGCAGTGGGATGGCGACCAAAGAATACAAAAACAAATAAGCCAGAAACCACAGGTGATGCCAGCTAAAACTTCCCTTGGGGTAGGGCACAAATTGGAAAACCGTTTTGTAAAAATCCCAATAGGAGTTGTATTCTTTGATGTGTTCATAATAGATCTGTGGTGGCACCACCACAAACATGCCAAACACCAGGGGAATAAAAAGTTTGCGGAAGCGCTCCCCCGCAAATTTACCGGGGGTTCTTTTGCCCATAGCAATGTAGGTTCCGGCCCCGGAAATGAACAGCAACAATGGCATGCGCCAAAAATGCAGCCAAACCATCCAATAGGTGAAACTGGGCCCGATTTCAGAATTCTTTACATGCCAACCCCAGGTATTGAACCACATACCGGTGTGAAAAAAGAGAAGAATGACAATGGCAATAAGTCGGAGCCAGTCCAGATCATGCCTTCTTTCTATTTGAATTGAGTTTTCCATTGCGCTTTTTTTCTTCAAAGAAACGGGCTTCCCTTGCGAAAGGACGACTGTTTTGATAGCCCAGGCGTACAATATTATAAACTCAAACGGTCAGTACTTCAAATCTTAAATCTTTCCTTTGTAGTGCAGAAAAGTTAACGGTGGAACCCTAATTTTGAATCTTGAATTAATTTATGATCCTGCCCGCCAAACTGGAAGACGCAGCTATATTGAGTGATTTGGTTAATTCCGCCTACCGCGGAGACTCCTCCAGAGCGGGGTGGACAACCGAAGCGGACTTGCTTGACGGGTCGCGGACAGACCAGGCGGTAATTGAAGAAATTCTACAAAAGCCCGGCACGACGATATTAAAATACATTGAAGAGGGCAAAATTCTGGGATGCGTTGAACTCACCCTTCATGACGACAAGCTTTACCTCGGCATGCTAACGGTTCGGCCAGATTTACAGGGAAAAGGCATTGGGAAAAAATTGCTTGCCGCTGCGGAACAGGAAGCACTCAACCAGCACTGTCACGCCATCTTCATGAGCGTCATTTCAATCAGGCATGAACTCATTGCCTGGTATGTTCGTCACGGCTACCACGATACCGGAAAGCGCAAGCCGTTTGATGTCGCTGATCCACGCTGGGGTATACCCAAAGTGAAACTGGAGTTTGCCGTCTTGGAGAAAGCCCTTTAATTAATTAAACTATAGCCCGGTATTCAGAAGGTGTTTTTCCTGTCAATTTCTTAAACGCTGTGTTAAACGAAGATTTTGAGTTATATCCGACCCGCTCTGCAATTTCCTCAATCTTAAAATTAGGATGCTCTTTTAGTAACGTCTTCGCCTCTTCAATCCTGTATTCAGCAGTGAATTCAAAAAAACCTTTCCCAATACCTTCATTGAGGATTTGTGATAAAGTGTGAACCGACACATTTAGCCGTTGAGCCAAATCCGGCAGAGAAAAATTCAATTCCAAAAATGGTTTTTCGAGCCCCATCACTTCCTTTAGTTTACGCACAGTGCTTTCCTGTTGTTCAGGAGTGAGTGAAGAGCTCTTGTATTTTTGCGGATCCTGGAGTGACTGTGGCTTGAAGAATCCGGAGCTTCGCATCACCGAAAAGCTCGTAAAATAGATTGTCAAGGAGATGTAGGCCGCAAAAATATGGTCTCCCAAATCTTTCTTATTGAATAACTTCACCATCAGAATGATCACCAGCCCAGAAATGATTTGAAGCAACCCAAACCGCAAGGTCCGGAGTACGGGATTCGTCGATTTCCAAAAGACTTCATTCTTGCTACGAAATGCTTTAACCACTTGAATCAACCCAAGTACTCCGTAAAAAAGCAAACTGAAAACGGTGACTTCTGTGTGATGATCTGTTATGAAGAATATTTTCGGATCGTAGTCTGCTGAAAATTCCCTGAGCGGAAAGCCTGGATGATAGGAAAACATCCACGCATTGTATTTTGCATTTTCAGGAAGCAAGAGAAATGGAAACTGAAGAATCAGGTAGATGGCAGGAAAAACGAAATGCCAATATTGTTTTCGCTGAACCGAACCCCGAATCAGGCTGATCACCAGAAGATAGAAGAACGGTCCTATCAACAGGGCAAAAACTTCAGAAAAATCAACCAGGTAAAGACAATGAATGATGTAACCAGTGTACATCAAGAAGATCTCCAGGATACAGGCGGCAACGGAAATCAGCATCAGCCCATGAAAAACATTGACCTGGCTTTTGCGGTTTTCTTTGGAAAGAAAAAAAAACAGCAAAAAAACCGCCTGGACGATTCCTAAAAAAATAAATACCGCAAAGAAATCAATCCTGTAATTCACCTGCATCGTTGGTAACATTTTGGGGCCCGGGGCAAATTAATCAAATTTAAACTCACCGCTTTTTGATATCTTGTAATTTCAAACCCAATATCATTTTATGCGTACGATGCTCCTTTTGTTTCTAATCAGTTCAGGCACATGGGCACAGGGCCAGCCAGAAAACTCGCCTCCGGACTTCCTCTCAAAAGAGTTCCATCTGGATCGAAGGCAAAAACTGCGCGAAAAATTGCCACCGAACGTTGTGGCGGTTTTTTTCTCCAATGCCACTCGCAACCGGGCAAATGACGTGAACTACGAGTTTCACCAGGATCCTGACTTTTATTACCTGACAGGCTACAAAGAGCCCCATTCTGTATTGCTGATCTTTAAAGACAAACAAACGCTGACCAATGGCTCATCCTACAATGAAATTATTTTTGTTCAGCCCCGCAACTCCGTTCGTGAAATGTGGACAGGCCGCAGATTGGGCGATCAAGGCGTGAAAGAACAATTGGGGTTTGCCTTGTCCTTTAATAATGCCGAGTTCAAACGCTACAATCTTGATTTTTCGAAGTTTAGTCAAGTGCTTTTCTTCGACTTCAACAATGACGTGCGCGACATGCCCGGTGACTCCTCCGATCTCTTCAACCTGATCCAGCAATTTAAAACAAAGGCCAACTACCCGAATAAGGAATCGATGTCCGTGTCGCCGGAGCCGCTAAAAAATAATCTCAATACAAAGGAGCTGGGTTCCATTATGGCAGACCTCCGTGGAATTAAAACACCGGAGGAATTGCGGCTGCTGCGCAAGGCCGTGCTCATCTCCTGTCAATCCCAGATTGAAGTTATGAAAGCAATGAAGCCAGGTATGTCAGAAATGGAAGTGCAGGGTATCCACGAATATGTTTTCAAAAAGTACCAGGCCGAAGATCTCGGTTACCCGTCTATAGTCGGCTCCGGTAATAACGGATGCATTCTCCATTATGAGGAGAACTATAAACCCAGTATCAGCAGCAAGGACTTAATCCTGATGGATCTCGGTGCCGAGTACCATGGATACAGTGCCGACATCACCCGAACGATTCCCGTCAGTGGCAAATTTTCTCCGGAACAAAAGCTGATTTACGAACTCGTACTCAATGCTCAGGAAGAAGCCATGAAAATTTGCAAGCCCGGTGCTACATTTCAAGACCTCAACACGGCAACAAAAACCGTAATTAATAAAGGGTTGAAAGAATTGGGTATTTTGAAAAGTGAAGATGAAAAGAATACTTATTATCCGCATGGGTGCTGTCACCATATCGGATTGGACGTCCATGACCGCGGTACGCGCGACGTGCTGAAGGAAAACATGACCCTCACCATTGAACCCGGCATCTACATTCCTGAGAACAGTAATTGTGATAAACAATGGTGGGGAATCGCCGTGCGCATTGAAGATGATTACCTGATCACCCCGGGGGGATATGAACTACTTTCCAAACTGGCTCCCCGCACGGTAAAAGAAATTGAAGAAACGATGAAACTCCCCAGTCCGCTGGATGCCATGGTACTGCCTGATCTGGATAAAAAGAACTGAAATAGATTCGTATAATATTTAATGTTGTAATCCATGAAAAAATTCCAGCTGCTTTTAATCCTGTTTTTCTACGCATTTTTCGGCAACGCTCAAAAGCGCTGGACAGTTGAACAAGCCAATGACTGGTATGCAAACCAGCCCCTATTGGTGGGTTGTAATTACATCCCATACAATGCTATTAATGAATTGGAAATGTGGCAGGAAGGGACTTTTGATACCGCCCGAATCAACCAGGAACTCGGATGGGCAGAAAGTATTGGGATGAATACCTTGCGTGTTTTTACGCATGATCTATTGTGGCAGCAGGATGCTGAAGGTTTTAAGAAACGCCTGGATCAATTTCTTGTCATTTGTGAAAAACATCACATTCGCCCCATGCTGGTTCTATTTGACAGTGTTTGGGATCCCTATCCGCAATTGGGCAAACAACACGAACCTAAACCCGGAGTTCACAATTCAGGGTGGGTACAAAGTCCTGGATGGAAAGCGCTGCAGGATAAAAAACAATACCCCCGTCTTGAAGCCTATGTCAAAGGTGTTGTGAGCGCTTTCTCAAAAGACAACCGTGTGCTCTGCTGGGACATCTGGAATGAACCCGACAATCTTAATGTGCCCAGCTACACGGAACCCAAAATCAAGTTGGAAATAATCGCCAAACTTTTGCCCCAAGCTTTTGCCTGGGCTAGGTCGGCCAACCCAACACAACCGCTTACTTCGGGTGTATGGAAAATCAATTATAACCATTTTACCAGTCTGAGTCCGGTCGAAAAAATCCAATTGGACCAATCGGATATCACTTCTTTTCACAGTTATGATAAAGCGGTCGAATTTGAGAAATTCTTTCAATTTTTGCTGCAATTCAAACGACCTGTCCTTTGTACGGAATACCTCGCCCGCGGAAATAAAAGTACTTTTGAAACAATTCTGCCGATAGCCAGGAAGTATAAGATTGGTATGATCAACTGGGGATTTGTTGCCGGCAAGACCCAAACCAACTTGCCTTGGGACTCCTGGGAGAGCCCTTACATAAACGGTCGTCATCCTGCGGTCTGGCACCATGAAATATTTTATCCCGATGGCAGGCCTTACAAGCAGGATGAAGTGGATTTCATTCGTAAGTTCACAAAAGGAAATTGAGGCCTGCCTAAGAAATATCTTAAGGAAAAGGATTGGCAGGATTTATGCTCTTACAATAGGTATTGAACTATCCCAAAGGGCTATTTGAGACACCTTCTTCTTTGAGGAATGAAGCCATGCAACTTCTAAAATTAAGATCAATGATGATGCGGTCCGTAATTCTGTTTTTGCTTTGCCTTTTCTTCGCTTCGCAGAGTCACGCGGAGTTG
Organism: Bacteroidia bacterium; assembly: GCA_043785125.1. Taxonomy (GTDB): domain Bacteria; phylum Bacteroidota; class Bacteroidia; order Cytophagales; family Cyclobacteriaceae; genus ELB16-189. The sequence continues at coordinate 33,559 of JAYVXP010000133.1, read as the reverse complement.
AATAAATATTTCAAAACATTTCGAACAAATTTGTTGCCTTATCAAGGCTTTCCCATTGACCCTGTGCCTCCTCCTCTTCTTGTTGTAAAAGAAAAGTCCTTGATCTACACCGATACCGATGGCAACGGACGGTTGGATGCCGGCGAAATTGCCACCATAGAATTGGTCATCGTGAACATGGGCAAAGGCCCGGCCAATGATTTGAAGATGGTTTCTCAGCTAACGGGTACTTTTCAGGACATCACTTTAATTTCTCCTAATATTCCCACTATCAGAGCGGGCAAAGAACAAATTATCACCACCATTATAAGAGCAGGGATGAATGTGCAAACTGGCAAGGTGCTGGCCAGATTAACGGTAAAAGAACCTAACGGAATGGATAGCCGACCTGTGGAAATAGAATTTAGCACACTGGCGTTCCAACCTCCGAATGTCGTAGCCGAGGACGGCATATTCAGTTCTGGATCCCGACCCTCGTTGATGACAAATTACCCTGCCAATTTAGAAGTGCTTGTACAAAACACCGGCACGGGCAACGCAGAAGAAATAACCGTAGAAGTGAAACTACCCGAGCATGTGATTAGCCTTGACCAGCGCCATTTGCCCATTGCACGACTGCGTCCCGGTGAAAGCGTCCGACTCAACACTGGGTTTATTGTAACTACAAGTTACACCGCACAAGAGGTACCCATCAAGATTGTTATTCACGAAAAGCATGGCCGTTATGGTTCAGCCAATATCTTCTCTGCCCATTTAGACCAGCCATTAACTACGCGGGTGATTGTGGAGGCCGCACCGCTTAAGCCCACCCCTGTGATTCCAGCATCGCTTCACTCCGATGTTGACCAGGATATTCCGATGAGTAATAATCGTTACATCAACCGCTATGCACTGGTAATCGGCAATGAAGATTATCAACGTTTTCAAACCGGTTTGCAAAGTGACCAGAATGTGGCCTTTGCACGAAATGATGCCATCATTTTCAAAGAATATCTGGTGAAATCGTTTGGTTTTCCAGAAAAGCAAGTGTTTTTACTTATTGACGCTACGCGCGGACAAGTGAGCAGGGAGATCGAACGCATAATAGCGTTGGCAAAGTTGAGCCCTGGAGCCGAACTGGTCTTCTACTACGCTGGTCATGGTCTGCCCGATCTGGAAACACGCCAAGGTTATTTGATACCCGTCGATGTGACTGCCGCTGATTTGAAGGATGGCATTCGCCTCGGGGAATTGTATGGTAAACTTGCTGCTTCCAAAGCAGCAAAAGTGACGGTGTTTCTGGACGCGTGTTTTAGCGGAGGGGGACGTGGTGAAAATGGTTTGCTGGCAGCCCGGACTGTAAAAATAAAGCCGAAAGGAGATGTCGTGGAAGGGAATGTTGTTGTCTTTGCAGCCACCAGCGATGAAGAAGTATCACTTCCTTATACAAAACAGTCGCACGGATTGTTTACTTATTATCTTCTTCGAAAACTTAAAGACACAAAAGGAAACATTACCATGAAAGACTTGGTTGACTATTTAGTCTCGGAAGTACCCAAGGCATCGCTTCTTGAAAACGGAATGAAGCAAACCCCACAGGTGCTGGTAGCGCCGGACTTGGGTGATGCGTGGCGGAATTGGAAGTTCTGAAATCGTCAGTCTCTGAGCTTAATGATACCTTCGACTAGTCGGAGCCGGATATGAGAAAATGAAAAGTCCCTCTTTATATTTTCTTTTTTTTGTTATCACACTGAATAGCTCAGCGGTTTTTGCACAACAAAGGTTGAAAGTCCAGCAGGTGAAAGGCGAATGGGAGATTTCCAATGACATCACCCCAATACAAGCCCGTGAAAATGCAATTAACCAGGCCAAAACGGAGGCGCTTCGTCAGGCCGGCGTGCCGGAAGCTATTTCGGCATCCAATGTATTGTACCATTCGGGAGACCCCAACCGTATGAAGGAACTGTTTGAGTCACTTACAACAGTTGATATCTCGGGCGAACTCTCTGAAGTTACCATCACCAAAGAGGAAAAGAAACTCAACGAACAAGGCAATATTATGTACCGGGTATGGATTGATGCTACAGTGATTATCCATAAAGACCCAAAGGACCCCAGCTTTGGAATGGAGATAAAAGGTGTGCGGGAAAGTTATGGCTCTCCCGATAGACTTACATTTGAAGTGCAACCCTGGAAAGATGGCTACCTCACCGTTTTCATTCTGAGTGATAAAGAAGTAATTCAATTGTTCCCCAACAAGCTGGAACGGCAAGAAAAACTTTTGGCACAAAAAAAATATCCATTTCCAATTTCGAGAGGACTAGATTATGAAGTCTCTACCGAAAGAGAAACCGAAGTCAATTATTTGGTACTCCTGTACACCAAGGAAGAAATTCCTTTTATGAAAGAGCAAACCCGCGAAAACATCTTGTTCTATATAAGTGCAATCACACCACCTCACAAATTTTTAAAGACATACTCCCTTCTGATTAAGAAGTAATTCACTTCCGTGTCTCTGCGCTTTGATTCCAATCGTAAACTTTATCGGAAATTTCAATCAGCAAGTCAGGGTTTTTTTCGAGTGCATTGCCTATCACGATCATGTCGGCACCTGCTTCGAGTGCGGCGATGGCTTTTTGTTTAGTGTTGATCCCTCCACCCACGATCAAAGGAAGATCAACCGCTTTGCGCACGGCGTTGATCATTTTGGGACTAATCTCCTTTTCGGCACCGCTGCCTGCATCAAGATAGATCAGTTGCAGTCCAAGCATCTCTCCAGCTAAAGCCGTGCAGGCCGCCAATGAATATTTATCATCGGGGATGGGTGTGGTATTGCTGATATATGCCACCGAAGTAATCTTACCTGAATTGATCAGTAAATAACCGGTGGGCATTACTTCAATCCGGTTATTTTTTAGGATCGGCGCTGCCACGACGTGCTGCCCGATAAGCAAATCAGGATTCCGGCCTGAAATAAGCGACAAAAATAAAATTGCATCTGCACCGGGATCAAGCTGCATTGAATTGCCGGGAAATAGGATAACGGGTATTCCGACATTTTCTTTGATCTCTTGCACTACTTCCGAAAGATTAGTTGTCGTTACGAGACTCCCTCCCACAAAAAAGAAATCAACACAATTTTCACTCGCCAGATTCAAAAGGTGTTTGAGCCGACCATGGCCCTCAACCTTGTCAGGATCCACCAGCACAGCCATGGATTTCTTGCCCTGTTTATGGCGCTCTTTTAAGATATCAAGAATTTTCATTCCGTTGCTTTCGTGCTTCGAGGTATTCCAACAGTTTTTCTTTCGCCATATCCAGCAATATCATTGTGGCCTGGCTGAGAATCCTGGTTCCAACCTTGGAAATCAATGATGGTTCTGTAGAAACGACTTCCTCTTCCTGTTTGGTTTCACTATCTTCATTAATTTTTCCTTTTGCTTTTTTCTTCTTCGCTTTTGAACCCCTTACCTGACTGATGACAAAATAGGTTAAGGCAAGCGAGCCACCAATAATCAGGGCATTGGTCAACATCCGCTCAGTCCTGTCCTTCATGGATTTCACTTCCTTCTCCAGTTCGCGCTTATGGCGATCAGAAGTTTCAATCAGCTTTTTTTTGTTTGGATCTTGGGTTTCCAGCAGCTCCATAGGTTACTTGTGCTTTCGCTTGATCATTTCTATAAAGTGCTTTTCGAAATTTTTATCCATGCTTTTTCTGAAGACCAGGAAAATCAAAAAGGCAAGCCCATAAATTCCTGAAACGATCCAAAAGCCAACATAGGTTTCGGCAAAATACTGATTTAAAAAATAGGCCAGGCCAATGCTGAAAAAGATTAACAGTAGAAAACCAAAGAACCCAATGGTCATGTAAATAATCGCCCTGGAGAGCACCTTGGCCACATCTTCACGAATCTCCATTTTGTACAACTCGAGACGGGCCTCAACATAACCCGATGCATTGTCTACCAGGTTGTCCAGGTGAAGAAATTTAAAAATCTTATCTTTTATGTTTTCCATAAATCGGCGTAGCAATATAGGAAAATTAGCGTTTAGTCTGAGTTGAAGAATGAAGAGAGATCATTCAATTACTTCTTTTCAAGGCTAAAAAGCGCTTCCGAGGCCAATATTTTTCCGGCCGCATTGCGTTTCTCCTTTTTCACGAGCACATTTTCAAAACCACTGACATACGTCCAGGTCGACGATGAATCAAGGGTAGGATTGTACCACCGTTTTTCGAAAACATAAACCGAATCAAGCGAAAGGGTCTGGTTCAGGCTTAGATGTGGTATGATATCCCGGATACACAATTGGTATTTCCCTTCTCTGTCCTCACTGTCACGGCAAAATCCGGGTTTGTTAAGTTCGTACAACTCGTTATTGATGAAGAGTAGATTCTTGCGCCGATAAACCGAAAAAATCTTGTTCGGAGATTCCCGGTCGTCTGGCATCCGATCGTATACCATCCAACTGCTCATTTGTTGGTTTTCATACGTCTTAGCGATGACTTTATAATATGATTTCTGATGACTTACAAAGTCATTCTTTTCATATATCAATTCACGGATCATAACCGCGTCCTTATTCAGATAAATTAACGAGAAGGGAATAAAAAAGAAGGTAAGCAGCAGATACAGAAATCCCGCCAACCGGTATTGCAAGGTAATCCTCCCCAGCCCACTTGCCAGCCGGATTGGAATCTCTCTCAAATAGGGGATGGGGAAGAAAATAAGTACGCCAATGAAGTTAAACAAGAAATGCGCGATGGCGATACTAATGGCAGCATTGGAATTAAACATCGCCGCAATAAAAGCCGTAATGGTTGTACCGACGTTGGCACCCAGGATAAACGGAGCTGCTGCGCGAAGTTTAACAATTTTTTTCGCCACCAAGGGCACCACCAGCGAAGTCGTGATGGTGCTGGAACGAATAGCCGCTGTGGTGAGCAATCCCCATGCCAGCGACTTCAGGGGACTTCTGAAAAAGAAACGTTGAAATCGCTCCTGCGAACGAAACCCCAATTGATCGGAAAGTACTTTACGGAAAAAGAGGATGGAGCCAAACAAAAGTGCAATCGACAACACCGCGAGAACAAATTCATTATTAATGTGATCGACAATAAGATTGACAATGGAACCCAGACCGTTTCCCAACATCGAAAATTCGGTCTTCATAGGGCCTATGGGTTGGTTAAAAAAAACGGAGGCGAAATACTCCGATAAGCCGGAAAGAAATCCATAATAATATTCCAGCGGGAAAAGAATGATGACGGTAAGAATATTAAAAAAATTATGGTAGGCACCTGCCGCTACGGCCCGTTTGAATTCTTTCTTCTTTGTGATAAACCCCAGCGAAACAATAATGCTGGTGATGGTAGTGCCCACGTTGGCTCCCATAATAATGGGAACGGCACCTTCAATCGTCATTGCGCCGGAAGCGACGAGGGCCACCACCATCGAAGTTACGGCGGAGCTGCTTTGAATGAGGGCCGTGATCAGCAGGCCGATAAACAGGCCTGTGAAGGGATTGGAGGTCGCCAGGATAATGGTCTCCGCTGCCGGCTTCCCCAAATGCTGCAACGAAGAAATCATTAAGTCCAGTGCAAAAAGAAAAATGAAAAGGGCAATCAGGACATACGCGGTATTGCGCAAAAATATTTTCCAGTTTGAGCTTACTTCCGGATTTTCCAGCGTGGGTCGTGAGGCGCTCTTCATGTGGATGTTTCGTAAAGATAAGAAGCGCCAAGTGGGTTGAGTGGTCTTAACAAAGACTTAATATGAAATATATACTGCACTCTCCCAGGGTGACCTTGAACTCTTAGGATGACAACTCCTGAATTGCCATCCACGCCATTAACCCCGGACCGATTTTCAGCGCATCTTCGTCAATATCAAAAGTTGGTGTATGAACGTAAGAAGTTATTCCTTTGGCTTCGTTGCGGGTGCCCAAGCGATAAAATGAAGCTGGAATCACATGCGAGTAGTACGCGAAGTCCTCCGACCCTAAGGCTACATCCAAATTCACAACATTTTCTTTACCAACGTATTCTTCTGCCGCCTTCTTAATCCGGCGGGTGAGTTCAGGATTGTTTTCCAGGTAGGGATAACCTTGAGAAATTTCTACTTCACAGGTTCCGCCCATTCCTTCCGCAATCGTCTCTGCCATTTTCCTAATTTTTTGAAGTCCGGACGCGCGCCATTCTTCATTGAGCGCACGGAAAGTTCCTGCAATATTGACTTCATTGGGAATGATATTTGTTGCTCCTTCCCCGATTATTCTTCCAAATGTTAACACAGTGGGTTGTTTGGGGCTGGCATTGCGACTAATGATCTGTTGTAAAGCAATGATGATGTATGAAGCGATCACAACTGGGTCGATCGTAAGTTCGGGTGCTGCACCATGACCTCCTTTGCCGATCACCTTCAAATAAATCTCGTCCGAACTCGCCATGTATATTCCCTCACGGACTCCCACCTTACCGACTGGAAGAAGTGGCATGACATGCTGACCGATAATGGATGTGGGTCTTGGATTTTCAAGTACTCCTTCTTTAATCATGTAGGACGCTCCTCCAGGATTCTTTTCTTCACCGGGTTGAAAAATTAATTTTACCGATCCCTCAAATTCATTTCTTAATGTGTTCAGAATTCTTGCTGTTCCCAGCAAAGAAGAAGTATGCACATCGTGACCACAAGCATGCATGATGCCCGGATTTTGTGATTTGTAGGAAACGCTATTGGCTTCCTGAATGGGTAAGGCATCCAGGTCGGCGCGCAGGGCAATGACTTTCTTCGTTGGATTCTTTCCCTCAATCAGGGCAACGACTCCCGTTCCGGCAATTCCTTCCATCGGCTTCAAGCCCAGAAGTTTCAATTTTTCGGCAACATATTTGGCGGTATTGTATTCTTTGTAGGAAAGTTCTGGATTCGCATGCAAATGCCGTCGAAGCGAAACCACTTCTTCAACATTTTCGATGGAAAGCTTTTTTACGGATTCAAGTAGGGACATAAATTCCGGGCTAAAGACAAAAATAGGAATTCTTTTGCGTTCGTTGCATTTCTAATATCGAAGCATGCCGTTTAAATTGTATATCACCCCGCTGGGGCTCATCTGTCATCATCAATTCTACCGATTACCGAATAAGGATCTTCTCCGGAATCAGAATAGCATTGGGGAAAATTCTTTTTAGACGCATCAGGTCTTTTTGGGCTTCCAATTTGGTGAAATAATTACCGATGGTGACGCGAAACTTGGGCTGGATGTATTGCATGCTCGCTGTCAGGTCAGGAGCATCGTTGATTACCTTCTGCTTAGCATTCATTGCATCTTCCCGCTTCTGACCGGCATAAACCTGCAAGGTAAATCCGTCAACAAATCGTTTAGTCAAATTAAACCGATCGATGCTGTCAAGAATCGCATCGACTTTGGCATTGACATTTCCAGTCCGGGTCACTGTTGTTCGAATCGAATCGATGGCAGTATTTCTCCGTGCCGTATCCGACTCATTTAAAAATTTGGGGCGATAAACAGAAAGGTCTTCATTATAAGACTTACCAGACTTTTGGGCTACACATGAAAACTCTAAAAGCAGGAACAATATACCAAATACAGAATAGCGTGACATGGACATCTGTTCACCCGTCATTAAGTTATATGTTTTGCCCGCCGCTTTCAAATTATTCCTCAATAACTATACAACGTCCGGATTTAATATCCTCTTCAACCTTTTTGTATTTAACATCCTTGAGCACATGGCCATCCGGGTACTGCACCGATATCTTGTCATTTCTTCCCGCCACTTTATCGGATTTTACTGGCATTATCTTTTCTTCCACGCGCTGTTCCTGACCTTGGGGGTGGTTGCCCCCCGACAACAACGAGCGCGATTCTTCCTTTTGTTCACTCAGTTTCACCCTGCTTCGCTGCACCCTTGCTTCCTGCACCTGGTCAGGCTCCTGTATTGGAATATCTGATTTGAGCAGGAATGAAATGGTCTCTTCATTCACCTTAGCAATAAACCGCTTGAATGCTTCAAAACCTTCAAACTTATAAATCAAGAGTGGATCCTTTTGCTCGTACACAGCATTTTGCACTGACTGCTTCAAGTCGTCCATATCGCGGAGATGTTCTTTCCAGTTCTGGTCAATAATGGCCAATGTGATCATCTTCTCCATAGCGCGAATCAATTCGGCATTATTCGTGTCCACGCATTTTTTAAGATTAGCAGCAACGCCAATTTGCTTTGTCCCATCGGTGAATGGAACTAAAATCTCTTGTACCGTAGCACCCCGTGTCTTATAAATGTCCCTGATTATCGGTATGGCCTTATCGGCAACTATTTTATTTTTACGGTCGTAGTGCGCCAACCCTTGCTCATAGAGTTTTTCTGCAAGCTCTTTCTGGTCTGTGCCGGCTATTTCGTCTTGGGTGATGTTAAAATCAAAACCCAGTGTACTCAATACATTCAATTTAAAACTATCAACTCCTTCCCCTGCTTTCGCATTGGCCACCATATCCTCTGATGTATCAAATAGCATGGTGAGAATGTCCAGTTGCAACCGTTCGCCAAAGAGTGCATTCCTCCTCCGTTTGTAAATCACTTCGCGTTGGGAATTCATGACGTTGTCATATTCCAAGAGGCGCTTCCGAATACCAAAGTTGTTTTCTTCCACCTTTTTCTGAGCACGTTCAATGGAACTGGTTACCATAGAATGTGATATCACCTCACCTTCTTTGAGTCCCAGCCGGTCCATAATACGCGCGATCCGTTCGGGCATGAACATCCGCATCAGGTTATCCTCCAGTGATACATAAAACTGGGATGTACCAGGATCACCCTGCCTCCCCGACCTACCCCGCAACTGTCTATCGACCCGCCGCGACTCGTGACGTTCCGTTCCAATGATGGCCAGGCCACCTGCGCCCCTGGATTCAGGAGTAAGTTTAATATCTGTACCCCGACCTGCCATATTGGTGGCGATTGTTACCGTTCCTGGCTTTCCTGCTTCGGCCACAATTTCAGCTTCGCGTTGATGCTGCTTTGCATTCAATACGTTATGTTTAATTTTCTTCAACTGCAACATGCGACTGAGGAGTTCAGAAATTTCCACGGACGTTGTACCCACCAACACCGGCCGACCAGCAGACGTCAACTTTATAACCTCGTCCACTACAGCATTGAATTTTTCGCGCATGGTCTTGAAAACCAGGTCATCATCGTCTTTGCGCGTAACGGGTCTATTTGTTGGAATCGTCACCACGTCCAACTTATAGATATCCCATAATTCCGCTGCTTCCGTTTCGGCGGTACCGGTCATCCCCGCAAGCTTGTGGTACATCCGGAAATAATTCTGCAGTGTGATGGTGGCATACGTTTGTGTGGCGTCTTCCACCTTCACACTCTCCTTGGCTTCAATGGCCTGGTGTAAGCCATCCGAGTATCTTCTTCCATCCAACACACGTCCGGTTTGTTCATCAACGATTTTTACCTTTCCATCTACAATAATGTATTCGGTATCTCTTTCAAAAAGAGTATATGCTTTTAACAACTGGTTAACACTGTGAATACGCTGTGACTTGGTACCATAATCGCGGATTAATTCTTCTTTTTTGTGCAAGCGTTCATCCTCCGTAAGTCCGGGATCTTTCTCAATCCTGCTGAGTTCGATGCCGATTTCCGGCATGATGAAAAATTTCGGGTCTTCCCCCTCACCTGTGATGAGGTCAATCCCCTTTTCGGTTAGATCAACGGTGTTGTCTTTCTCATCGATAACAAAATACAGCGGAGCATCCGCGTTGGGCATTTCCTTCTTGTTGTCCTGTAAATAATAGTTTTCTGTTTTCTGCAGGATGTTCTTGGTTCCACTTTCGCTCAGGAATTTGATAACCGGTTTGTATTTGGGCATCCCCCTGTACGTCCTGAACAACGCGAGTCCGCCTTCTTTTTCATTGCCATCGGTGATGAGTTTTTTAGCGTCATTCAAAAATTGATTTATTATTTTCTTCTGAGCTTCTACCAGCTTGGAAATCCGCGGTTTAAGATCATAGAATTCATGTTCATCGCCACGCGGAATTGGGCCTGAGATAATCAACGGTGTCCGTGCCTCATCCACGAGCACACTGTCTACTTCATCGACCATGGCATAATGATGCCCGCGCTGAACAAGTTCTTCAGGTTCTTTCGCCATGTTATCGCGCAGGTAGTCAAAGCCAAATTCGTTGTTGGTTCCATAGGTAATGTCAGCTTGATAAGCATTTCTCCGTTCCGGTGAATTCGGGTCATGCTTGTCAATGCAATCTACTTTCAGTCCGTGGAATTCAAATAAGGGTGCCATCCATTCGCTGTCGCGGCGGGCGAGGTAATCGTTAACTGTCACAATGTGTACACCCCGTTTTGCAAGTGCATTCAGGAAAGCAGGAAACGTGGCCACCAACGTTTTCCCTTCACCCGTGGCCATCTCGGCAATCTTGCCCTCATGCAAAACAATTCCGCCGATTATCTGCACCTCATAATGCAACATATCCCAGGTAATCATATTGCCAGCTGCCATCCATTTATTATACCAGATCGCTTTATCACCGGATATTTTTACGTTGTCATGCGAAGTGGCATACCGTATGTCATAATCTTTTGCAATAACCTCGAGGGTTTCATTGTCTTTAAACCGTCGGGCAGTTTCGCGGATGATTGCGAATGCCCGGGGAAGGACTTCCAGTAAAACCTTTTCCAATTCTTTGTTCCGCTCCAGTTCAAGTTTGTCGATCTGGGCAAAGATGGATTCTTTCTCGTTGAGGTCCAGTTCGGGGTTGTCGGCGATGCGTTGATGGAGGGCCGAGAGCTGATCATCGATTGGTTTAAGCCAGGCATTAATATGTTCCTGGGTTTCTGAGGTCATCTTTCTCAGATCATCATGGGAAACCGACAGGAGTTTTTCTCCTTCGAGTTTGGTCGCCTCCGCCAAAGGCATAATGCGCTTGATGTCCTTCTCCGATTTGGTCCCAAAGATTTTTGCAATAAACTTAAACATAGAGCTATAAATAGTTAATAATCATGCGCCCGAGCAGTAGGGTTGTTCCGGGTGACTACTGGCTTTCCCAAAGACAATCCGCTCGGAATTCCTTTTTACTCAAAGGACTGCAAAGTTAAAGATTTCGGGGGTGCAATTATAGCTCCAAATCGCCTTCAAAGACCATTTTGGCAGGGCCGGTAAGGAAAATGTCCTGAAATATGCCTGCTTGGCCGATTGGCAAGCCCTCCTGATCGGTCAGTAAACCCTCTGAATTGACAGGCGAGCCGGAATGGATGAATTTATACTCTACAGAAAGCTTTCCACCGACCACTTTTATTTCAACGGGAGAGGAGTAGCCATTCAATGCCGAGGCAAGGGCAACTGCGGTGACGCCCGTACCACAGGAAAGTGTTTCGTCCTCCACACCGCGCTCGTAGGTGCGAACAAATATGGTGTGGTCATCCAATAATTCTACAAAATTCACATTCGTACCACCCGGCTTGAAAGCATCGCTATAGCGAATTGCTGCTCCTTCTTTAACAACCGGAAAATCGCTCAGATTTTTAACAAACCGGATATAATGCGGCGAGCCGGTGTTGATAAAAAAGTCATCACCCAGTTTTTTCCATTCTGCCACATTATTCATGCGAACCCTGATCAGGCCGGTGTTGAGTAGCACAGCCTCATGAATGCCATCATAAGCAGCAAATCTTGCTTTTCCGTTTACCATGCCAAACCGGGATGCCAGGTCAATCGCCGAGCGACAGCCATTTCCACATAAACTTTGAGTGCCATCACTGTTGTAATACACCATTTTAAAATCCACAACTGGATCTTTTTCGATCAGAATTAATCCATCAGCTCCAACACCGAATTTGCGGTCACAAATTTTTTTGATTTGGTCGATGGCAAAGGACAATTTTCCATCCCGGTTGTCAATCAGGATAAAATCATTGCCGGTTGCCTGGTACTTATAAAAATGGAGCATGGAAAACAGGTCGTTATTTCACTTCCTCATAGTCTACATAATCCCCGCCTTTGACGTCACTGTTTTTTCTTTCCTTTCGGGGTGGCGAGTCCACATGAATTGTTCCTTCTGGCTTTTGCTGTTGAGACCGGTATGCTTGGGAAGAAGAGCCCGAACGAAACAGAAATCCCCCAACTTTCGAAAGAATGTACAGGGTAAGAGCAAGAATGATCAGAAACTTTAACATAACAACCTTATAACTGAAAGGCAAAGGTATAAGTTTCACAGAAAACTACCTGTCTTCCGCCCATTCTGTCTCAAATGGGACTTTTAGTCACCGTTGGGCACAATTTTAGAAGCATGTGGATTTCTTTTCGCTTATATAGCACATTGGTTATTCGGCGTTAATCTCCGAGGGACAGTTTTGTATTCATATCGTCAGGAATTCCTTGCCGGCAAACTTTGTACGCTTTTCCCCTAGCTCTATTTTTGAATAGAAGTTGATTTTCAAACAAAAGAAATAATGACCCTCAGAAAAAAAGCCCTGAACGGACGAAATAATTGAAATATGTTGAGAATCAAGCGCAGTGTCACCAACACAAATCATTTCAATCAGAATACCGGGATATTTAAAAGAATTCGATGTGGAATACAATGAGCGTTAGGTATGGGGTTAGTGCATATTCCACCCTTTCATGGCTTGGGATGTAAAAACAATTTTTGGCGAAGAGTGGACACCCTTCGCTATGGATAACGCCCTTTCAGGGCTCCTCGTTTTCGAAAACCGCCGGCCCTTTCAGGACTTCCCTATCTGCTCAAATAAAAATTCCGTTCCGCATAAATGTTCATAAAATAGTCATCCATCAAATCATCGATAAAATAAATGGACTCCCCCGTGGATTTCATTTCGGGGCCCAGCTCTTTATTGACATCCGGAAATTTATTGAAAGAGAAAACCGGCACCTTAATCGCATACCCTTTTTTTGTCGGATTGAATACAAAGTCCTTTATTTTCTTCTCCCCCAACATGACCTTGGTGGCAAAGTTCACATACGGTTCATCGTAGGCTTTGCAAATAAAAGGGACGGTGCGTGAGGCACGGGGATTTGCCTCGATGATGTACACTTTGTCATTTTTTATGGCAAACTGTATGTTGATCAGTCCGACAGTTTTCAACGCCAAAGCAATTCGTTTGGTATAACTTTCGATTTGCTTCATGACCAAATCACCGAGATTGTATGGCGGCAACACGGCATACGAATCTCCGGAATGAATACCTGCTGGCTCGATGTGCTGCATGATACCGATGATGTAAACATCTTCTCCATCACAGATCGCATCCGCCTCCGCTTCGATGGCGCCATCCAGAAAGTGGTCGAGGAGTACCTTGTTTTCAGGGAGGTGCTTCCAGATATCGATGATGTGATTCTCAAGTTCTTTTTCGTTGATCACAATTTTCATGCTTTGGCCGCCCAGTACATAAGAAGGCCGCACCAGCAAAGGAAATCCAATCGTCTTGGAAACCTCCAGTGCCTCGTCCGCATCGGTGGCGACACCAAATTCAGGATAAGGAATGCCCATGTTTTTCAGCAGGGTGGAAAAGCTTCCCCGGTCTTCGGCCAGGTCCAGGGCTTCATAGGAAGTGCCCATAATCCTCACGCCATACTTTTGCAGCTTCTCGGCCAACTTCAATGCAGTTTGCCCTCCCAATTGCACGATTACTCCTTCCGGTTTTTCATGTTGTATGATATCCCAGAGGTGTTCCCAAAATACCGGTTCGAAATAAAGTTTGTCAGCAATGTCAAAGTCGGTGGAAACCGTTTCAGGGTTGCAATTGATCATGATGGTCTCATAACCACATTCCTTTGCCGCCAAAACACCATGAACACACGAGTAATCAAATTCAATTCCCTGGCCAATCCGGTTCGGTCCTGAGCCCAGAACAATAACTTTCTTTTTATTGGACACCAAAGATTCATTCTCTGTATCAAAAGTCGAGTAGAAGTAAGGAGTTTTTGCTTCAAATTCAGCGGCACAAGTGTCCACGAGTTTGTAAACACGGTTGATGCCCATGTCCCTGCGCTTTTTATGCACTTCACTTTCCAGGCAATCAAACAAATGCGCTATCTGCCGGTCGGCATATCCTTTTTCCTTGGCTTTCTTCATCAGGGAAACCGGGATGGTTTCCAGATCATACTCTTCAATCTCCTGCTCAAGCTCGATAAGTTCCCATATTTGTTCCAAAAACCATTTATCAATCTTGGTGAGCTTCTGAATGGTCTTCATTGAAATACCCAACTTCATCGCATCATATATATGGAAGAGGCGATTCCACGTGGGATGCTCAAGGCTTTGAAGCAAGTCGGCTTGTTTCGTGAGTTCTTTGCCATCGGCTCCCAAGCCATTTCTTCTGATCTCCAACGACTGACAGGCCTTTTGCAAAGCCTCCTGAAAATTTCTGCCAATACCCATGGCCTCACCTACCGACTTCATTTGAAGGCCCAGTCGGCGGTCGGCACCTTGAAACTTGTCAAAATTCCATCTTGGAATTTTGACAATAACATAGTCGATGGCGGGCTCAAAATAGGCAGTAGTTGTTCCGGTGATGGCGTTTTTTAACTCATCCAAGTTATAACCAATGGCCAGTTTGGCGGCAATTTTGGCGATGGGGTACCCAGTGGCTTTCGACGCCAGTGCGGATGATCTGGATACCCGCGGGTTAATTTCAATTCCGACGATAGCGTCTGTTTCCGGGTTCACGGCAAACTGAACATTGCATCCACCTGCAAACTTCCCGATGCCATTCATCATCCTGATGGCCAGGTCGCGCATATGCTGGTATACGGTGTCCGACAAAGTCATGGCTGGCGCAACCGTGATTGAGTCGCCCGTATGAATGCCCATCGGATCAAAATTTTCAATCGAGCAAATAATAATAATGTTCCCAATACCATCGCGCAGCAATTCCAACTCAAATTCCTTCCAGCCCATGATGCTTTGCTCTACCAGAACTTCATGAATTGGAGATGCGTGCAGCCCTCTGTTTAATGCGGCGTCGAACTCTTCAGGTTTTTCTACGAATCCTCCCCCCGTTCCGCCGAGTGTATAGGATGGTCTGATGACCAAGGGGAAACCAATTTCCTGAGCAATTTCCTTCCCATGCAAAAAAGATGTAGCTGTGGCTCCTTTGCAAACTCCAACGCCGAGTTCATGCATTTTCAAGCGAAACTTCTCACGATCTTCAGTGGTCTCAATGGCAAGGATGTCAACCCCAATGATCTTTACCCCATAATGTTCCCAAATTCCTGCTTTTTCACATTCAATGCACAGATTCAAGGCAGTCTGGCCACCCATGGTCGGTAGCACAGCATCCACATGGTGCTTTTCCAGGATTTCTCGGATATATTTCTTTTCAAGGGGTTTTAGATAAACGTGATCCGCCGTTACCTTATCGGTCATGATCGTGGCAGGGTTGGAATTGATCAGGATTACCTCAATACCTTCCTCGCGGAGGGATCGGGATGCTTGAGAACCAGCATAATCAAATTCACACGCCTGGCCAATAATAATAGGACCGCTACCGATGATGAGGACGGAGCGAATACTTCTGTCTCTGGGCATTGCAATGGGAGGTTAAACCGGGGGCAAAAATAATCACTGGATTAGATGATTACGCAGATTATGAAGATTAATTAACCCCTGATTGGCCGTTGATCTAAATGATTGCACTGATTTCGCATATTGATGCACTTTCGAGTGGAATAATTTAATTTACCCAGGTTAAAACTTCCATGTTCCTGCCTGGTTCAAAAGCAATCGCAAAATAACGGGATACATCAATCTTCGGTTGGTAAACTCGCGGCCCCATCCTGGCTGCTCCCTGCCGGGCGAGTTCGGGCTTACCAAGGGCTATACCCTCACTCCGGATTTAACATTGGCCATTTGAGCGGCTTGTTCTTTAAAGGCCGGCCTTCACTTTTACCAAAACTCTGCCTGAACATATTCAGCAGCAAGATATTTTATATAAGATCGGACACTTATTAAAAGGGCTACTTCAGTGGTGTGCAGCATCAAGCACTTGTTGCCATACCCTCATGGCATTGCCTCCGCATATTTTTTCGAGTTCCTCATCGGTGTAGCCGCGCTTGAGCAAAACATAAATCAGGTTAGGATATTTGGAAACATCCTCCAAATCAGTTGGAAGAAAGCCCCCTACCCCGTCAAAATCGGATCCAAAGCCAACATGATCGACACCAATCAGTTTCACAACATGATCGATGTGATTGGCTACCATCTCTATATCTACCGGATAATCTTTTTTGAGTTGATTGATGAATGGTCGTGCCAGCGAGTCCGAAAGCTTCAATCCCTTTTGCTCCAGCAGGGCTTCCATTTTTTTGCTCTGTTGATTTGCGGTTGAATCCAGAAATCCGGTGTAAAAATTAATAAGCACGACTCCCCCATTTTCGCCTAGCTCCCGGATCATATCATCCGTCATATCCCGTTTCACCGTGGGCGCAAAATACTTGCATGAAGAGTGGGAAGCAATGCATGGCACTTTGGTAAGCTTCATCACCTGATAGAAAGTGCTGTCATCAACGTGCGAAATGTCCACCATGATGCCTACCCGGTTCATTTCCTTTACCACCGCTCTTCCAAAGGGACTGAGGCCTTGATGGTAATCGGTGGTGTCACCCGAGGAGCCACAGATTTGATTGTACCGACGATGGGTAAGGGTGATGTATCGGATACCACGTTCGAAGAAGTATTGAACATTTTTTAAGTCATCCCCAATCGGTGCACCATTCTCCATTCCCATGGGTAATGAAATTTTTCCATCCCTTGCATTCCGTCTTACTTCTTCGGGTGAGTTGGCCAGCGCAAATTGATCCGGTAGCTGTATAGGCATGGCCTTTACTAAATTGATGAGCGTGTCGGCATAGGATTTACCCCGATCGGATCTTTGCTGATAGATAGAAGGAACATAAATTGACATGAAAGGAGCGTCCAACCCCCCTTTCTTTGCCCGATCAAAATCAAAGTCCCCTTCGGAGGAATGAATCAGAAGGCCGGGATATTCACCGGAGAGACGAGACTGATTCTCCATAATCCGGTCGGGTAGGTCAACATGACCATCGATGATGATATTATGATGGGCCAGATCCATCGCATATTTTTTTAATTCCGCATCGGTCATCCGGTCTACTGGCCTCTTTTCCCGGCAAGACAACATGCCACAGGTGAAGCCAACAAAGACAATGGTGCTAAAAATTTTCATGGCTTTGAGATATATTTGAGTCGAAAGTTAATGGATCAGTCCCGCTATACCAATCTTAAGAATGCTTAGAACGCCGCCGATATTGAATCCGGAAGACAAGCCAACCTCCGCTTTTACGCGGTAATGATGGTCTTGCCCGAGTACACCCGAGCCCAGCTGGCATTGCGCAATGGCCAGGATAAAAAGGAAATATGGATTGCCTATTTAGGTATGATATATGAGGTTTCCGCTTCCCGGCTGTGGCAAAACGGAAAACATTATGAGCATTGGGCAGGCCAGGATCTGACGGATGAGCTACCCGATGCACCGCATACAGAACGGGTCTTTGACAAATTTAAAGTGATCGGAAAGTTGATTCAATGATTTCCGGATTCAAAGAAAAATCGTAAATCGTACTTCTACCAGACTATAAATGATCTTAATTGCCGACAGCGGAGGCTCCAAAACTGACTGGAGAATGTTGCACAGTGATGGTACCATTGGCCAGGCACACGGAGCAGGATTTAATCCCTATTATCAACCCATTTCAGACCTAAAAGAAAGTATTGAACAAATACTGCTACCGGTGATTCACGAGCGGGTAACAAAAATATTCTTTTATGCCTCCGGCGTTTCTTCCGAAAAAAATCAGGAAATGATAAGGACTGCCTTTGCATCCTATTTTCCAGGTGCAAAAATTGAAGTCGGTTGGGATTTGCTTGCTGCGGCTCGTGCCCTTTGCGGGAATGAACCGGGTATCGCCTGCATTTTGGGTACGGGCTCTAACTCCTGTCTTTATGATGGCGAGAACATCACTGGAAACATAGCAAACCTGGGATGGATCTTAGCAGACGAAGGATCGGGAACTACGCTGGGTAAGCGTCTGATCTTTGATTATTTTCGGGAAATCATGCCAAAGCCGCTGGCCGCACAATTTCACAGCCGCTTCCCCTGGAGTCGTGAAGAAATTCTGGAGAAAGTGTATCAGCAAGAAAAACCGAGCGCCTTTTTGGCAAGCTTTTCAAAATTTATATTTCAACATCTCAAAGAACCATACTGCTACCATCTTGTTTATAACAGTTTTGCTGATTTTTATGAAAACAATGTGATGAAATATGAAAAACATGCGTCACTGAAAGTGCATTTTACCGGGTCAATAGCTTTCTATTTTAGCGATGTGTTGCGCCAAGTGGCCAACGACAAAGGAATTATAGTCAAGAATATTCTGGAAGGGCCTATTGCGGGACTGGCCTTGTATCATAAAAAGGATTTGCATTGATGTCACAAAAATCTTGAATACGACTGAATCTTCTTCTTTGCACGATCATCTGGAAAAGATGGAAGTCCGTGAATTGTTGGTCCGGATCAACAACGAAGACAAGACCGTTCCGGCCGCGATCGAAAAAGCAATTCCCAATATCGCGTTGCTCGTGAAGGTTATTACTGAGAAGATGAAAACCGGTGGGCGATTATTTTACATCGGAGCCGGTACCAGCGGAAGACTGGGCATTCTTGATGCTTCGGAAATACCCCCCACCTACGGCCTGCCACAGGGAAAAGTAATTGGATTGATTGCCGGTGGTGATCAGGCAATTCGTCAATCTGTTGAACATGCAGAGGATGACCTCGGGCAAGCGTGGAAGGATTTGTCAGCGTACGGAATCACTGCTGGAGATGTATTGGTTGCCATCGCTGCCTCTGGTCGCACGCCTTATGCGTTGGGTGGCGTTAGGGATGCAAAAAAAAACGGGATCCTTACAGGATGTATTACCTGCAATGGAGGAAGTGCTTTAGCGAAAGCAGTTGACTATCCGATTGAAATAATTGTAGGTCCGGAATTTGTAACCGGAAGTACCAGGATGAAAGCAGGAACAGCCCAAAAACTTGTACTCAACATGATCTCCACCGCCACCATGATCCAGCTCGGACATGTTATCGGAAATAAAATGGTTGACATGCAACTCACCAACGACAAATTGATTGATCGGGGAACGCGATTCATCATGGAAGCGCTGGGTATTGAAAGGACGGAAGCGGTGGTTTTGTTAAAAAAGTACGGCAGCATAAGGGCGGCTGTGGAAAACAAAAAGTAAATGCAAGACATTGAGCCTTTTTATAACTGGCTTAAGTACTATGATTCTTCGCAAGATCAACGGTCTCCTTTTTTCGGCAAGGATTACAATTATGATCTTTATCAAAATACCATTTACGGTTTCTTTATTGACCCAGGATGGGATTCCTTTGAATCGGAAACCCTGTATCTGAAAATCCTCTTCGCCGATTATGATGAAGGCTTCGTAATTGTGGAGTTCCTGGGCGAATGGAATGATACACTCCATAATGATATCATGAACTTAAAACGGAATTTCATCGAACTGCTGATTGCCGAAGGGATTAATAAGTTTATTCTCATCGGCGAAAATGTCCTCAACTTCCACGGGTCCGATGACGCCTATTATGAAGAATGGTATGAAGAAATTGAAGACGGCTGGGTCGCTGCCGTAAGCTTTCCGGTTTTTGTCCAGGATGAATTCAGAAAATACCACATTGATCAATACATCAACATGGGCGGCACTTTGCAAATTGAACAATGGAGAACCCAGCATCCATTCCGATTTTATGAACTGGTAAAATCGCTGCTACAACGAAGACTCCCATTAGTTTAAAATCCAAGATTTAAAGCCCAAGATTAGGGATCGTGGGCTAAACCATGAACTTTAGACTTTAAGCCTTGACCGAACTGATCACAAAAAGGAGAGTTGAACATTCTCAACGGGGGCATCCACAGGAACCAAATATTTGCGTTTGCTCTTGACTTCCTGACAGAGCACCCTTGTTCGTTTGGTCTTTCCTTTCTTAAACCAACGGCCCCGCAAACCGAAAACAGCACCCTCGGGAATGTCGGACAAAAAGGTCACGGTTTTCGCGTTAGAATCATATCTTCGGAAAACTTTCATCAGCCCGGGATCAGAAAAGGTGGTGGCCATGGGATCGATCATGTGTTGCCTGATCGCAAGCAAGAGTTCATTTGGGAAGATTGATTCTGTTAGAACAGGTCCCAGAATTTGCTGAAAGGCTGTTTTCCATTCATTACCGTGACCCGGCACCCTGTTGCCAAATTGGCGATGCACCATTACGTGAGCCACTTCGTGTATGTAGGTAATCAAAAATAAATAAGGGTGCAGGTCCTGGTTTACGGTAATGCGCGCGGCTCTATCGGTCCGAAATGTGAAGTCGCCGATCTTGGTCACCCGGCTTTTCCGAAGGCGAAAGTCGAAATCATAACGATGCCATAATGCCATACAATGGTCAACCGATTCTGCCGGCACATGCCGTACCAAAACATTCTGCACTTTTTCGGAATTCATAGGCAACAAAAAAGGCTTTAGAGTTCTAAAGCCTTCCCGGGAAAATCTCTTTAGAGAGATTACTTCTTTTTGGTGGCAGTAGCTGCTACAGAGTCTGCTTTTGCAGTAGAATCTGCTTTTGCTTTTACCATTGCTTCTGCTTCTGCAGTAACTTTAGCAATAGAATCAGCCATGGCGATAGAGTCAACTTTTGCTTTAGCAGCAGCTTCTTCTTTGGCTTTTCCGCCGCCACAGGCAACAAATGCAAGTGCAAAGCCGCATACCATCAATAATGCGAACAATTTTTTCATAGTTTACAGGTTTTATAATTTGCTGCAAATATACGGGTTAAGGTCAATTTTAAGGTAACACGTAAGGAAATTTTATATAATTCACAAAAACAAGTACTCAAAAAGCCTTACCTACCGGTCATTAGGCCGGTTTTTTTAATAGAAATTGCGAATTCACTTCTTACGGAAGAATAATCGGACAGGCACGCCTTCAAAGTCAAAATTTTCCCGAAGTTTATTTTCCAAAAAACGCTTGTAAGATTCCTGGATGTATTGAGGCAGGTTACAAAAGAATGCAAACGATGGCGTTCGGGCGCCGACCTGGGTAATGTATTTGATCTGGATGTGTTTGCCTTTGAGGGCCGGTGGCGGGTAATGGGTGATTTCAGGCAAAAGTGCATCATTGAGTTGAGATGTGGGCACTTTTTTGATCTTATTGTTGTAGACCTCCACCGCCTTTTCAATCACCTGATAAATTCGTTGCTTTTTGAGAACCGATGCAAATATGAAAGGCACATAATCGATCGGAGCCAGGCTTTCCAGCATTTCCTTTCTATGCTTCTCGGCTGTTTTGGTGTCTTTTTCTATTAAATCCCATTTGTTCACCATGATCACAATGCCCTTTCCTTGCTTTTGTGCAAGGCTGATAATGTTTACATCCTGCGATTCCAGGCCTCGCTCTGCGTCAATGACCACTATGCAAACATCACATTCTTCCAAAGCCCTCAGGGATCTGAGTACTGAATAAAATTCAATATCTTTTCTGACTTTGCTTTTTTTGCGGATACCTGCGGTATCAATCAGGATGAAGTCGTTGCCAAACATCTTATACCTTGAGTGAATAGCATCCCGTGTTGTGCCGGCTTCATCCGTCACTATACTCCGCTCCTTACCCAGTAAGACATTAAGAAAAGAGGACTTGCCAACATTGGGTCTTCCAACAATAGTAATTTTGGGGATTCCGGCATCCGGGTCTTCAATTCCTTCTGACGGGAAAATTTTGATCAAATCATCCAACAATTCTCCTGATCCACTTCCGTTTTCCGCCGAAACCGGATATACCTCACCCATTCCCAACTCATAAAACTCACTTGCCAATTGCGATTTTTCTGGCGTGTCTGCCTTGTTGGCCGCTACAAAGACTGGCTTTTTTGACCTACGAATGATTTTGGCAAACTCCTTATCGTAGCCCGTAAGCCCATCCCGGCAGTCGAGCATAAAAATGACAGCACTGCATTCCTCCAGGGCCATCTCTACCTGTTTGCGTATCTCAGACTCAAACTTGTCATCCGAACCTGTGACATATCCGCCTGTGTCTATTACGGTGAAATACTTTCCGCACCACTCTGCATAACCATAATGCCGGTCGCGGGTGACACCGGGCTCATCGTCCATGATGGCCTGGCGTTGCTCCACCAACCGATTAAAGAAGGTGGATTTCCCAACATTTGGTCTGCCTACGATCGCAATGATATTTGACATTTCTTCTGGATCTCGATTTCGGGTGCAAAAGTAGTCAATTCAATGATCAATGATCAATGTGCCAAATGGGGTCATTAAAGCTCGCTCTTAAAAAAGTTGGTGTGAATCTCTTGGGTTGCGCCAAAACGATACATGACAGAATCAAAGTGTCGCTGCTCCATTCAATGTCCTGGCAATCAAAATTGGCACATTAGCTCATTGGCTCATTAAAGCTTTATTCCAGGTATCCAAACTGTTTTAGCTTTTGTTTTTGCTTTCTCCAGTCATCAGCCACTTTGACATGGGTTTCCAAAAAAATCTTTTTGCCAAAAAACTTTTCCAGATCTAACCGGGCTTCGGTTCCCACTTTCTTTAGTGAACTTCCTGCTTTGCCAATAACAATTCCTTTTTGCGAATCCCGTTCAACAAAAATGATTGCACGAATCCGGATGATGGTCTCTTCATCTTTAAAAGAGTCAATGCCCACTTCCGTGCTGTAAGGAATTTCCTGTTCGTAATTCATAAAAATCTTTTCGCGGATGATCTCCGATGCAAAGAACCGTTCCGAACGATCGGTCAGGTCGTCTTTGGGATAATAACCGGGATGTTCTGGTAAAAGATTTTTGATAGACAATAATACGCGGTCAAGATTTTCACCCGTGACAGCCGATACCGGTATGATCTCCCTGGGATTCAACAACGATTTCCAATACTTGATTTTATCCTCCACCTGTGAGCCATTGGCGCGGTCGATCTTGTTAATCAGCAAAAGAATAGGGCAAGCAACGGTTTTGAAGCGCGCAAAAAGCAACTCGTCATATTTCTCCCCTACCTCGACGACCATTAGAATGAGATCGGCATCCTCCAGAGAAACTTTGACATAATTCATCATCGTCTTCTGCAATTCATATTTTGGCTCCAGGATTCCCGGCGTATCCGAATAGACGATTTGAAAATCTTCGCCGTTGAGCATACCCATAATACGGTGTCGGGTGGTTTGCGCCTTGGCCGTGATGATGGAAAGGTTTTCGCCTACCAATTTGTTCATCAGACTGGATTTTCCCACATTGGGCTTACCTACAATGCTGACGAAGCCGGATTTGTGCGTTGGGTTCATGAACCGTTGAAGGTACGATCAATTTCTACCAAAATGAAAATCAATAACCGAAGTTGGGATTGACTTTTTATGAGGGCTGCGTTACTTCAATTCAAAAAAGGAATGAATGAAATATCCGGTGCGGTTAACCTTCTCTATTATTTTACGAACATTCGGATCCCCAATGTCCCGTCTTCCTCTAGTGCGATAGGGTAATTGAAGGTGTTTTAAGTTAAATGCCTTTAAGAAAAATTCGTAATTCGAATCATCATTATATTGGTGGTGACTGGTCAGGTAGTCAATCTTATTATCTTCCATCCAGATAAGCCAGCGAGCCAGTCGTGCATTCGACTCGATTTGTTTGTCTGTCAACATCGTAAAATTTCCCCTATCGGTCACATTTTCGATTCCTATTGCCACCGGATTCCCGTCCTGGTGTCTCTTGATGATCCATTTATGATTTTCTTTTTTATAAGAAATTCGGGATCCATCAGAGGATACGGGAGGCGTTAAACAAATAATCTTTCCATCCTTGTCGATAATAAAGTGGGCTCCATTGGGAAGGAGGCCGGCCTTGTAAAGATTGCCCCAACTTTCGGGAATTTGATCATTCAAAAAAGAAGAAACCTCCAAACTGGTCTTTAGATCGCCGTCTCCCATGGCGTGAAAAACAATCACCCTCGGCTGGAGCCAGACAGAATTCAAACCATAGTTTGATATAACGAAGCCCAGGGTCAACTGCATCATTTTTTGATCTATGGGAATGCTCATTTCGGTGATGCTCATTTTCTCCTGAACGCCGTTGGGGTTCGTCCACACCAAATCTCTTGTCGAAGCGTACCGGAGTAATTTTTCGAAAGTAATTGTGCGGGTCAAGACAGGAAAATTTTCCTGAGCAAACAGAGAAACTTCCAAGGCGAATAGAAATGCAAGAATAAAATAGCTTCTGCTCACAAAAAATGGACCCATTTTTCAAACAATCATTTTGTTGAAGGCGAAAAGTTCACTACAGGGTTGGTGACAGGTTTCACCGATTTCAGGTAGGCATAAATTGCGCCCAGGTCCTTTCGGCTCATGCCCGCATACATCATCCAGGGCATGATGCTATTAAACTCTCCTGGCGCTACTGAAATTGGAGATAAGGAAGTGTCAGCATAGATTTTGAAGCGCTGAATAAAAGCCGCTTCAGTTAACTTGCCAATGCCTGTTTCATAGTCCATCGTGATGTTGGATGACCGGATGGTTGAACCATCAGGCATCCGGAACTCACGCCCTCCACTAAATGCTAATTCAGGAATAATTTGACCTTTCTCTACCCGTGTGTGGCATTCACGACATGCCGATGCATTGATCATGTAAGCGCCATAAGCCAGAACATCGGTTGTGTCAGGGCGTTTTTGAGGCTCTGCTTTCTGAGGAATGGTGTTGATAATAAAATTCATCGGAAAATCAGACTTCGAATCGGCGATCTCATTTTTGATCGGGGACAGCACCCGAACGTAGGCAATAATGGAATAAATATCGTCCGGGTCCATCCTTCCGTAGTATGAAAACGGCATGAGTGGAAACAAAGCCTTACCTTCTTTGCTTACGCCGGTCGTAATCAAACGGAACAATTCACCATCAGAATAACGGCTTATGCCCTCCGGGGTAATATTTTTAGAATAGTAAATGCCAGGCATACCTACATTTTGGTCAAACCGCTCACCCCCCATCCCCAGTGTTCCCTCCTTCAGAGGGCCTGAGAATTTTGTCCAATCTCTTTTGGAGTGACAATCCATGCAGACGGTGACTGAGTGAGCCAGATAGCGGCCCCGTTCAATTTTTTCGGGAGTGTAGTCTATTTTAAGATCCTGCGCTGCGCCCACATCCGGGAGCGCGGCCTTGACATAGGTCAGCAATACCGACACGGCGATAACCAGAAGAAGAAGGCAGTACAGAAAGTACTTGAGCTCTTTTTTCATAATGAATTGGATTTTGGAAAACCGTGAATTTTTACTT
Organism: Bacteroidia bacterium; assembly: GCA_043785125.1. Lineage (GTDB taxonomy): Bacteria > Bacteroidota > Bacteroidia > Cytophagales > Cyclobacteriaceae > ELB16-189. The sequence goes on along the minus strand of JAYVXP010000133.1, from coordinate 8,155 downwards.
CAATATAGAATGATCCAATTTAATCTAATGCATAACAATCAATAGATTCGGGAGTCCGTCTTAAAATGAGCATGAAAATCATCCACACAAATTGAAGGATTGGAAACGCGGGCCCAACCAACTAACAAATTCGAAAGTATTACTTTTTCTTTTTGGCTGGAGCCTTAGTGGTTGGTTTAGCAAGAGCTACTACTTTGATTTTTGGAGTAGTCCGTTTAACAGTCGGCCCTTCAACTTTAACGAGCGGAGCGATCACTTTGGCCGGAACTGGTTTTGGATGACCCCATTTCAAATGAGGCAGTTGTTGTGATGCCATTTTCACAATTTTAGAAACTTCGGCCAGTATTTCCTTCTTTCTCCCGGCATCAATCTCATTTTTAGTAAGTTCCTTGTTGATCTCTTTATGAAGACTCAAAACCTTATTGGCTAATTGCTGACGGTTATTTCCAATCTCTTTAGATAAATCGGCAAATATTTTATTCACTACATCTTTTAATTCCTTGTTCAGCTCGTTGTTTGTCTCCATGTTTTTATTCATTGCTGTAAGGCCCATGTTCTTTATAAGTCTGGTATTAATTCGGGTAAATATACCATTTCAAATCTAAAACAATCTTTTGTTTCTTCAGCATGGCCTTGCGCTAAATTCAATATGAGGAGAAAGAAAAAATGCAGCATGACTGCTGCATTTTTTATAGAACCCTACCTGTAAACCTTAATACCTTCTATACCATAATTATTATGCCAGAATAGCAATTGTATCGTCATCCTTCACTTTCATTTATGTTTTTGTTTTCAGGAGTTTTGCGATGCCGGTTTTTGTGGACAAAATTCTACAATTCTTAAACCAATTGGCCTCAAAGTGGGTGATTACGATGTAGATTACGTTGATTGAGAATACCAATGCCTGGTCGGGTCGATACAACCTCAGTTCAGCGAGCATCCTAATTGACTAACCAATGCTTTTAATTCCATCCACCACCCAACGCCTGGTAAATATTAACCCGGGCATTCATCTGCTGCTTTTTGGTTTCAACGAGTTCAAATTTTGATTGCAAAGCATCGCGTTGGGTCAACAGCACCTCCATGTAGTCTGCCCTCGCAGATTTGAAAAGGCGAACAGAAATATCGATCGACTGTGTCAACGCGAGCACCTGTTTTTTTTGCAAATCGTAGCTTTTTTTCAGATTACCCATATTGGAGACCTGATTGGCGACCTCGATGTAAGCATTCAAGATCGTGCGCTCGTAATTGTAAACAGTCTGTATCTGCCGGGCATTGGCAGTCAAGTAAGTTGCCTTTATTGCATTTCGGTTGATCAACGGTGCGGTTAAACCTCCGAGCAGATAGGACATCATTGATCCCCATTTAATCAAGTAGGTAGGATTGAATGCCTCTAAGCCAACCGATCCGGTAATGTTTAAAGAAGGATAAAAATAGGCCTTGGCTACCTTTACATCAAGCTTGTTTGCCAACAGGTCGAGTTCGGCCTGTTTAATATCCGGCCGGTTCTGCAATAACTGTGACGGGATACCTGCATGAATAGTGTCAGGAGTCATATCAATGAATGTCTGGGAATTTCTCGGAAGATCCTGCGGATACCTTCCAACGAGGAAATTGATTCGATTCACTGTTTCTGTGATTTGCTGACTGATGTAAAACTGACGGCTTTGGTTCTTCAGCACCTCGGCTTCAAACCTTCGCACCGCTAACTCAGTAACTTTCGCCGCCTGTTTTTCCAGTCTTACAATCTCCAAAGCATTTTGCTGAATTTCGATGTTCTGCTTTAGTATCTCAAGTTGGTTATCCAGTGCCATCAATTCATAATACGAATTGGCTATCTCGGCAATCAGATGCGTGACCATGAAGTTCTTCCCTTCCCGTGTGGACAAATAACGATAGACCGCCGACTTCTTTGCATTTCGCAGCTTCTTCCAAATATCTACTTCCCAGGAAACATTGGCGGCCAATATATAATCCGGCAACGGATCGGGGATTTGTTTTCCCGGTGAGATTTCGGTTATTGCATCGATGGCCCCTGATCGGGTAAACCTCGGTGTTTTTTCAACTCCTGCCTGCGATCCTATATTAACAAAAGGCAAGTACTGTCCTTTTCTGGCTCTTACTTCGTTTTGAGCTATGTTGATATCTTGCAAGATGATGTTCAGTTCCTGATTGTTTTTCAGGGCAATATCAATAAGTACGTGCAAGTATGGATCGGTAAAAAAATCTCTCCATTTGACTGTTGCAGTATTGACGGTGTCCAGCGAGTTATTATAACCCACCGGCACTTTTTTATTTTCTGTTTTCTGAGTCAACGGCGGTATACACGCTGCACACATCAGGGAAATACAAGTTATCCCTATATACTTAACTATTTTTTTATTGCACATTGTTTTCACTATTCTTCAGGTTGTGGAAAAGTGTCCATTTTGTGGACCAAGCTTTCAGTTAATGCATCCTCCTCCTCATCTCTGATCAACTTGCGGCCTTCAGCAAGACTTCCGAAGATGTAGTATAAGCCGGGGACGATGATGACGCCGAAAATTGTTCCGAAAAGCATGCCTCCGAGCGCAGACGAACCGATGGTGCGGTTACCGATAGCGCCGGCACCATGGGAAATTACAAGTGGAATCAATCCGGCAATAAACGCGAATGACGTCATTAAGATCGGGCGAAATCGGACCCTGGCACCTTCAATCGCCGCTTCGAGTATGGTGGCTCCCTGATGATGTTTCTGTACGGCAAATTCTACAATCAGCACGGCGTTCTTACCCAGCAACCCGACCAGCATCACCAACCCGACCTGAGCATAAATATCGTTGGCTAGTCCCATATAGTCGATCAATATAAACGACCCAAAAATTCCCGGAGGTAGGGCAAGAACTACGGCTAACGGGATAATGAAACTTTCATACTGTGCAGCAAGCACGATGTAAACAAAGGTTAAAACGATAAGGAAGATATAAATCGATTCATTTCCACGCCTCACCTCATCAAATGAAAGGTTCGCCCAGCCGATCTCAAACCCGTTGGGCAATGTTTTAGCCACTTCCACTATGGCTGCATTGGCTTCACCACTGCTGTATCCTTTGGCAGGGGCGCCTTTGATCGCTGCGGTGTTATACATATTGTACCTGTTGATTTCGTTTGCTCCTTGTTTCTTTTTAATCCTCATGAAAGCCGAAAACGGTACCATCTCACCACGATCACTTTTAACATACAATTTCAGAAGGTCAGACGGAAGTTTTCTGTACTCCGGTGCTGCTTGGACAAATACTTTGAAAAACCGCTGGAATTTAACAAATCCAAGCTCATACGTACTTCCTACGAAGATGGACAATGTGTTCATGGCGTTCCCTATGGAGACACCTTTTTGCATGGCCAGTTGGTTATCTATCTCAATCTCATATTGAGGATAGTTGGCACTAAAGAAGGTGAATAAACCGTCCAGCTCTTTGCGCTTGCCGAGCGCGGCCATAAATTCATTTTTCACGCGCTCAAGCTGATCGTAATCACCAGAATTGGTTTTATCGAGAAGTTGTAATGAAAATCCACCCGCTGCTCCATATCCGGGTACAGCAGGTGGTTCAAAGAACTCAATGGTTGCACCCGGGATTTCCTTCGCCAGTTCCTCCAGTTCGTAAACCATTTCGTTTACCGTATGTTTCCTCTCTGACCAGGGTTTCAGATTGATCAAACAGGTTCCTGCGTTCGAACCCCTTCCTTCGGTTAGCACTTCATAACCTGCTATGGAAGAAACGGATTGTACCCCCTCTACTTTATGCATAATAAGTTCCTGAAGCTGGCGGGAAATATCATTGGTCCTTTCCAGCGTGGAGCCAGGAGGCGTTTGTACAATGGCATAGATCATTCCCTGATCTTCACCGGGAATGAAACCCGATGGCAACGTGGTGGCAACTGCAATTATTCCCCCACAAAATACCAACCATATGCCAACCGTAACCAGCTTTCGGTGTGCGATCAATTTCAGCAGACTTACGTATACATTGGTTACCTTTTCAAATCCACGGTTAAAAACACCAAGAAACCGAGTCATTGCGTTTCTCTTCTTTGCCTCTCCATGAGTATTTTTTAAGATCATGGCGCAAAGGACAGGCGTAAGGGTAAGGGCAATGATTCCTGAAAGGACAATAGCACTTGCCATGGTAATCGAAAACTGCCGATAGAATACGCCCACTGGACCTGACATAAATGAAACAGGAACAAACACAGCCGTCATCAACAACGTGATGGCTATTACTGCTCCACTGATCTCGCCCAACACTTTTTGAACTGCCATATACGGGGATAAATGAGGTTGCTCTGCCATTTTCGCATGTACTGCCTCAACCACCACAATTGCATCATCCACCACAATACCAATAGCCAGTACCAGTGCAAATAGCGTAATCATGTTGATGGTGAGTCCGAATATCGACATGAAGATAAAGGCCCCGATAAGCGATATCGGTACGGCCAATATTGGAATAAGTGTTGACCGCCAATCGCCAAGAAACAAGAATACAACCAGTGCTACCAAGATAAATGCATCTCTTAACGTATGAATTACATTCTCCGTAGACGCATCCAGGAATTTAGAAACATCATAGCTGATCTCGTAATCCATGCCCGGTGGGAAAGATTTCTTTAATTCTTCCAGTTTGGATTTTACCTCTTTAATTACCGTACTGGCATTACTTCCGTATGTCTGCTTGAGCATAATGGCAGCAGAAGGATAGCCGTTCAAGTCAGAATAGATATCATACCATTCACTTCCTAACGTCGCCTTTGCCACGTCTTTTAATCGAAGGAGTTCTCCATTCGGATTAGACCTGATAATAACATCTTCATATTGTTTACTGTCACTAAATCTGTCTGAATAAGCCAAAACGTATTCAAGGGCCTCGGCGCGCTGGCCATCCGCCCTGCCGATCCGACCAGGCGAACCGATTATACTTTGCTCACCGAGGGCCTTCATCACATCATCAGGGGAGATACTATAAGCCCTCATCCGATCAGGATTCAACCAGATGCGCATGGCATACTGCCGACTGCCCAATATCCGCGCTTGTCCCATACCGTTAATCCGTTGTATTTCCGGTATCATGGTTACTCCCGCGTAATTGAAAAGGAACTTCATGTCGGCTTTCGGATCCTTACTGTATAGGTTCACATACATCAGCATACTAGGAATTACCGGACTAATAATTATTCCTTCACGCTGCACCAAAGTGGGCAGCCTGTTTCTCACCTGCTCCACACGGTTGGAAACCTGCACTAAAGCTTGGTTGATATCCGTTTCCATGTTGAACAGAATCTGGATGGTGGCCTCCCCGGCACTGGTGGCATCAGACGTCATGTATCTCATCCCCCAGACACCATTAATAGCTTGTTCCAGCGGAATGACAACGGATTCAGTCAATGTTTTAGCCGTGGCTCCCGGATAAGACACAAAGACACTGACCATGGGTGGTGCAATTGTGGGGAATTGCGATGTGGGCAGCGTCACAATAGACAGCACGCCAATGAAAATGATCACCAACGATATGCCGATGGCAAGGACAGGTCTTTTTAAAAATCTACTAAACATATCGTTTAATTTTTCTTATTGTTTTCTATTCAGCTTTCACCTTCAACTTGGGGATAACCTTTTTCGGGTCCTCATATTCATACGTTATCTTCTCACCATTTGATACCTTGCGCAACCCCTCAAGAAGTATTTTTTGCTTCTCCTCTAATCCGTCTGAAATAATGTACAAATCAGGCATTTCAGCACCAATGGTAATTTCATTTTGCCTCACCACGCTGTCTTTATCGATAACAAAAACATACTTCTTTTCAAGAACTTCAAAGGTGGCTTTCTGCGGAATGATTAATGCTTTATAAAGAGGCACGACCATTTGTATGTTCCCTGTTTCGCCATGCCTGAGAAGTCCGTTCGGGTTAGGAAATGTGGCTCGGAAAGCAATATTTCCTGTCTCATTGTTAAAGTCTGCTTCAATTGTTTTAACCACTCCGGGATAGTCGAACATCTGATTGTTTGCCATTAACAGGTTTACCTTTAAATTCTCCTTTTGTACTTTTGATTTATAGTTCAGGTATTCCGCTTCCGGAACATTAAAATAAACCCACATCTCACTGTTGTCGGACAAGGTGGTAAGCAAATCTCCCTCATCCACGAGGCTTCCGAGTCTTGCATGGAAATGATCCATCATGCCATCAAAGGGAGCCTTGATGTCTGTAAATCCCAAGTGGACCTGAGCTAATGATAATTCAGCATTGGCTTTGTCAAATTTGGCTTTGGCCAAAGCCAGTTCATTTTTTGATACGACGTTGCTATCTGCAAGTGACTTCGTGTTAAGGTATTCGATTTCAGCAAAATTGGCTTCAGCCTGTGCTTTCTGCTGTTCAGCCTGGTAGAGTAAGGGCATAATTTTAAACATGAGTTGCCCCCTTCTTACTGACTGTCCTTCGTCTACAAAGATTTCCTGTAAGTAACCTTTTTCCCGGGATCTTACTTCAATATGCTGTATCGCGCGGATCTGACACACATATTCCCGGATAATCACGGTGTCTTTTTTCAAAGGACTCGTAGCCGAAAACTTGACTTCTGATTTCTTTTCTTCTTTTTTTGATTCACAGCCGGTATGACAGAACAATGCGAACAAGCTCATGAGCATGAGAATTCCTTTCATAATGATTTTAATTTAACACGATATAGTTTTGGTAGTGACTTTTTATTGGTTGTTCGTAACAGCGTTGCCCCATCCGTTGGCTTCTGTGATCGGGCTTATGCCAGATCAATGAGCGTACCAGATCACGTCCGCAATACTTGTAACATGAGGTACCGATGTGATGAAGAATAAGAAAGGTAATTATAGAAAGAGATGAGTCGCTTAAGCTTGCTTGCTGTTTCACTAGTACTGAAAGAATAGAGGGCTTGTATGAGAAAAAATGGATTTGATTCAAACTGTCCGTTTTCGTTGGTGTCTTTCTCTTCACAAATCTCCGCAAACGAATGTAGAACGTTTTCTGAATTATCCGTGGTTTCCAAATTCACTCTCCTTTTCATTGCTGTCGAGAAGTGGGTTTTAACAACCCTGTCGGTTTGTTGGAAATTTAAGGATGAAATAACGAAAATGTTAAAAAACAAAATTCTGAACGCAAACGCTGCACAGATGAACAAAGCGGTATTCATCTTTATGCGTTTCATCATAAACAATTTTGAATGAGGGCCAGGATTTTCCAATGCTTCTTCGCCCCAACCTTCAACAGTAGCCATTCTAGTGTATTGTTTCAGCTTAATAATATAGATAGTGGCGCTGTGCAGAAGTCACAGTAGGCAGGAAATAAATATTTTCAACTGGCCTGAGAAGCATGGTGACAGCGGTAACCCTGTGGCTTCGACGGTGAAATTGTCTTCGATTGCGGTGGGTAATTGTCCGGGCTTCAATGTTTGGAAATCCCGAAGATACTGACCCCGGTACCCGGGCCTGACCCCCTGTTAGATTTTGGCTCAAAGGCTTACGGGAGGGCTGTATTTGCCACTTTTCAAGATCCAATAGTAAGTCTCTCTTAAACACGGCAGAAAGTTAGGGCAAATTAGACCTATTTTCTGCACAGAATTAGGGCATCTGAATCTAAAGAGTAGTAAACATCCGAAACGGTAAAATAAGTATCACTCACTTTGCTGAAGTCAGATGCAATTCCAGCCATTTGTATCTCTGCACCGTTACCTCCAGAATAAAAATTATCTATAAAATCCGCTTAGGTGCTAAATGTCTCTACGCGAAACCGCGGTCCAATTTTTAAAACAGTTGCACATCAATACGATACTGAAGCATATTTTGTTTTCGAATTGTTTTCGACTAATCTTTGCAATGATAGCGTGCTAATAATGTCGGACAGAAAGGAACTTCTTACCAATTGGGTGCATAAGTATAGTGATGAATTATTTTCGTGGGCACTTCATAAGACTTCAAACGAAACCACTGCCGAAGATATCATTCAGGAAACCTTTGTTTCTGCCTTTCAGCATTTCGACAGTTTTCGGGAAGCGAGCTCGCCTAAAACATGGCTTTTCTCCATATTGAAGAATAAAATAATTGATTATTACCGTCAGAAGTCACGGAATGTCAACGCACAAAACCTTGCC
>JAYVXP010000132.1:0-16421 GCA_043785125.1 Bacteroidia bacterium | reverse complement strand
GGAAAATCTACCCGTTTACCTAGTTTCTTAAGTATAAGCGTATGACGTTGATGTTTCACTTTTTCATTTTACTCCCGCTCCTCGGGTTTGTCGTCAGTTTACTCATTCCTGGCAAAGGAGAGACCCTCATTTCGTGGGCTGCCTTTTGTTCGGTAGGCCTTCATTTGTTTGGAGCAGTGATGTTCCTCGGCTATTGGTTACTCCATGACAGTCCAACGCTAAACCTGAAGGACGTAGTCATTTATCAAACAACGGATTATGATTTCTTTTTGGATTTCTATTTTGATAAAATCACGGCGACTTACCTGATTGTAGGCGCATTGCTGACCTTCCTGGTGACCATGTATAGCCGCTATTATCTTCATCGTGAAAGCGGATACAAGCGATTTTTTAACACCATCCTTTTTTTCTACGTGGGTTACAACATGGCTATATTTTCCGGAAATTTGGAGACCTTGTTTATCGGATGGGAGATACTCGGAATTTCTTCTTTTCTGTTGATTGCCTTTTACCGCGAACGTTATTTGCCGGTAAAGAATGCCGTTAAGGTGTTTTCCATTTATCGGATTGGTGATATCGGATTGATTCTCGCGATGTGGATGAGTCATCACCTTTGGCATGAGAATATTACTTTCCTTAAACTGAATAATTTTGAGCTGGTCCATGAGCAACTTCAAAGTCATACTTTAATTGGGGTTCTTATCTCATTGATGATTTTGGTTTCGGCGGCAGCCAAATCGGCACAACTTCCCTTTTCCTCCTGGCTACCCCGGGCGATGGAAGGCCCGACACCCTCCAGTGCGATTTTTTATGGTTCGCTTTCGGTTCACCTGGGTGTGTTCATTCTGTTAAGAACATTTCCTTTCTGGGAGCACCAGTTTTCGGTGAGAATAATTATAGCGCTACTGGGATTATCAACAGCGGTGATTGCTACGGGTATCGCACGGGTGCAATCGTCTGTGAAAAGTCAAATTGCCTATGCCTCCATTTCGCAAATTGGTTTGATTTTTATTGAGGTGGCGGCGGGATTTGAGACGTTGGCGTTGTTCCATTTTGCAGGAAATGCTTTCTTAAGAACCTATCAGCTTCTCGTTTCGCCTTCGGTGGTGAGCTATTTGATCCGAGAGCAGTTTTACAATTTCACACCCCGCAGGCACACGGTGGAGGATTCGCTTCCTAAAAAACTGGAATATACTTTTTACATGTTATGCCTGAAGGAATGGAATCTTGATTCGTTTATGTACCGCTATTTGTGGAATCCATTAAAATGGCTGGGACGGAAGCTTGATTTCCTTACGCTGAATGGGGTAGTCATCTTCTTTATTCCAGCGTATTTGATTGGGTTGTTTTCCGTATATAATGAGGACATGATTCCGGATGTGCTGGAGAAATATTTACCATTCCTATTTTCACTTATCGCTTTAATTTGTGTGCTGAAAGCTTTCACCGAACGAAAACTTGCACGCATGAGCTGGCTGTTGATCATCATGACCCACTTTTGGATCGCGTTGGCCGTAGCGTTCAATGAACATTTTACATTCTCGCAAGTGCACGTTTATCTCAGTGGCATTGCCGTAACCGGTGTCCTCGGTTTTCTCTGTTTGCGATGGCTGAAATTCCATGAAGGAAACATTGACCTTGATCAATTCCACGGGCATTCGTACAAGCATTCGGGAATTGCGATTCTCTTTCTGCTGTGCTGCCTGGGTGTGTCAGGCTTCCCGATTACGCCCAGCTTTATCGGAGAAGATTTGATCTTTACACACATTCACGAAGATCAGCCTGTCCTTGCGGCCTTTGTTGCGCTTTGCTTTATTATCGATGGTCTTGCCATCATCAGAATGTATGCGAGAATTTTCCTGGGCCCCCATGCAAAATCGGTATACGAGATGGGATACCGGTCTTCTTAATATAGCCTTGCATGGAAGTAAGTGTTCATGAGCCTTACTTTTTTATCAGAAGTCCTGCGTGATTTCTATGACTGGAAATTTTACATTTTTTAAACAAACATAGAAGTGAAAATGGCAGAACCACCATTTTGGAATTACACAAGTCGAATCATTCTGTGCCTGTTGAGTGAGTGGCCTTAACCGATCCAATTGGATATCCCAACCTCGTAATTCATCGGTCGCAAGCCTGAGGCCAGTTTGGGCTTTGAATCTCGTTAAGAATCAAATGAAACCTTAAATCCCTATATTGGATGCCGTTATACCTGAAAACGAACGGATATGAAAAGATTCTTAAAATTCCTGATTCTGCCGTTGTTGATTATTCTACTCGCCTCGGTTTTGGCGATGCAGGAAGTACCGCTGTTCCGGGTACTTGTGGTGACGTCAAAGGCAAAGGATCACGTGCGAATGATGGAATGCGCCTCACCCTTTTTAAACAAGATCGCAGCGGCCAATCATTTCAGCGTTGACCTTACCAATGATACCAGTAAAATAAGCGAGGAGAACCTGAAATCATATCAGGTCTTTATTATGTTACAACTTGCACCCTTTGATATGTCCCCCTCGCAGCAAGCGGCGCTGCAGCAATTTGCAGAACGCGGGAATGGTTGGGTAGGTATTCATGCCGCAGGCCTTGCCGGGAAGTCATTTGTAAAACCAGACAGAATCTATTGGCAGTGGTTTGAGGATTTTATGGGAGGCGTTACCTATTCTCCCCACCCGGCATTTCAGAAAGGAACAGTGGTGATCGAGGACCCGACTCACCCGGTGACCAAAAACCTCCCCGCGCGCTTTGAAGTATCAGATGAATGGTATGAGTTCAACAAGAGCCCGAGACCCAATGTGCATGTTCTGGCCTATGCCGATGAGTCCACTTACAAACAAAACAAGCCCATGGGAGATCATCCCATTATATGGATCAATGAACATTTTCAGAGGATGGTGTATATTGGTATTGGTCACGATGCTTCTTTGTGTCAGGATAAAAATTATGAGATGCTGATTGCAAATGCCATCCTGTGGGCGGCGTCAAAAAATAAGTGAGCTGTTTGTTTGCTCCATCAGGCACCCGGGAATAATCATAAAATCAGAATCGAATATGAAGCCAGCCTCGAATAGTGATATGACTTCGGCATCAACCAGTCGGATTCGGGCCTGGCTGGGGACGCTAGGACCGGGGATTATTACGGCAGCGTTGGTCTTTGGCCCGAGCAAAATAACCATCACTTCCAAGCTGGGTGCGGATTATGGATTTTCGTTGCTGTGGATTGTTGCCGTGGCCATTTTTTTTATGGCCATTTTTACGGCCATGGCAGGCCGGATCGGACGGGCAACAGACAAATCATTTTTAAGTACCATCCGGGAGAAATGGGGGCAACCTGTTACGCTTGCAACAGGCTTGGGAGTTTTTTTGGTAACGGCCTCATTTCAGACCGGAAACTCGGTGGGCATAGGAATTGCTGCGGCGGAATTGTCCCACACACCGGCAACACCGTGGATTGTGTTTTTTAATCTGCTCGCCATCAGTCTGCTTTTTTTTAGGAGCTTCTATAAAACGTTGGAGCGCATGATGATTTTTCTGGTAATGGTTATTCTCTTCGCGTTTTTGGTTACACTGTTTTTATCAAAGCCATCACTCACACAGGTGGCCTCGGGAATTATTCCTTCGGTACCAGCAGGATCTTCGGGTCTGGTCATCGCGTTTGTCGCTTCTTGTTTTTCCATAGTCGGGGCGTGTTATCAATCCTATCTGGTTCAGGAGCAAATGAGAATCAATCCCAATGTCAAGCAAACCAGCAGTGATAGTTTGCCGGGCATTCTGATTCTTGGCGCGATGGCGGCCATTGTTTTGATTTGTGCCGCGGCTGTGCTCAACCCGCAAGGTATCCATGTTAACAGTGGTTCGGATATGGCGAAAGCGTTGGAACCCCTTTTCGGTAATTACGCTTCAACACTTTTTTTATGCGGACTATTTGCAGCTTCCTTTTCAGCTTTGATTGGCAATGCTTCATTGGGTGGCACATTGCTTGGCGATGCGTTGGGGTATGGCGGCCGTTTTAATTCCAAAGCCATTCGATGGTTGATTGCAGTGATCATGATCATAGGGGCTACCCTCGCTATCATTTTCGGGAAACTGCCGATTCAATTGATGATTTTTGCCCAAAGTATCACCATTGTTATTGTTCCTTTTATTGGTATTACCCTGTATGTGATCGCCAATGATTCCCGACTGATGGGTAATTTGGTGAACACACTCCGCGTGAAGATATTAGCAGGATTGGGATTGCTCCTGCTCATTGTTTTAGCCATTCAAAGCATTAGCTCGATGCTTTAGTAAAACGAATAATATAAGCGAAATGGATATTCAAACTTTCTATCAGAAACTCCTGGAACCATCAACAGCTTTGGTAACCGAAATAGCCAAATTGGATGGAGACATTCTTATTCTTGGTGTTGGCGGCAAAATGGGACCTGCCGTTGCACGCCTTGCAAGGCAAGCGATAGATCTTGCGGGGGTGAATAAAAAAGTCATCGGCGTTTCCCGTTTTTCAGAACCCGGGCTTCAGAAACAATTAGATCAAGCGGGTGTTAAGACCGTGGTAGCTGACTTGCTTGAAGACGCTCAGCTTCAATCTTTGCCCGATGCTTCCAACGTACTCTACCTTGCGGGTATGAAATTCGGTACGACTGGAAAGGAACCCCTTACCTGGGCGATGAATTCCTATCTTCCTGGGCGTGTTGCCGGGAAATACAAAAACTCCCGCATTGTAGTCTTCTCTACAGGAAATGTTTACCCTCTTGTACCCGTCATCTCCGGTGGAGCAACCGAAGAACAATTGCCCGAACCGGTAGGAGAGTATGCCCAATCGTGCCTTGGCCGCGAGCGCATTTTCCAATATTTCTCGGCAAAAAATAATACACCCATCTTAATTTATCGGCTTAACTACGCCAACGATGTAACCTATGGCGTACTGCTGGAAATTGCAAAATCCGTAAAAGAACAAAGACCGGTGGATTTGCGCATGGGGCATGTCAATGTAATTTGGCAAGGCAATGCGAATGAAATGGCAATTCGGGCACTTCATCATTGCAGTGTGCCTTCGAAAATTCTAAATATTGCTGGCCCGGAAACTATTTCAGTGCGATGGCTGGCCAAAGAATTCGGACTAATATTCAGGCAAGAGCCTGCGTTTATCAATGAAGAACAGCATACGGCTTTATTGAACAATGCGGCTGAATCCTATAGACTATTTGGTTATCCCGCAGTTCCATTAAAACAAATGATGACCATGATTGCAGAATGGGTCAGTCATGGTGGAAAGACGCTCAATAAGCCTACGCATTTTCAGGAAAGAAAAGGTCAGTTTTAAAATCAGGTAATGAATTATCCGCAACTCAATCCGACTACCCATCGCGCGTTGCAGGAAGGCACAGTCATCCCAGCGCACCCTTTGGCATTGAATAAAAATCTTCAGCTCGATGAAAAGCGGCAGAGATTATTGACGCGGTATTACATCGCCGCAGGAGCTGGTGGTATCGCAGTGGGAGTGCATACAACACAGTTTGAAATCAGGAAACCGGAAATAAATCTTTTTGAACCGGTATTGGAAATGGCTGCCGACGAAATTGAAAAAGCGAAATTGAAAAAGCCATTTATCAAAGTGGCGGGTATCGTTGGCCGTACGGCACAAGCAATAAATGAAGCAACCTTAGCGCGCAAATATGGCTATGATCTTGGCCTGGTAAGCATGGGAGGGTTGAAAGACTATTCAGAAGACCAACTGGTGGAAAGAGCCCGGGCCATTGCTGAAGTGATTCCGGTGTTCGGATTTTATCTTCAGCCTGCGGTCGGCGGAAGGATATTAAGCCATGCGTTCTGGAGCAAATTTGCTGAAATTCCCAATGTTTACGCCATCAAGGTTGCCGCCTTTAACCGATACCAAACCCTGGACGTGGTGAGGGCAGTTTGCTATTCAGGCCGGAGGGATGAGATAGCGCTCTACACCGGCAATGACGACAACATTGTTGCCGATTTGTTGACCCCATACCGTTTCAAGGTAAACAACAAAATCGTTGAGAAAAGATTTGTCGGTGGTTTGCTTGGGCATTGGGCTGTTTGGACTTCGGCGGCAGTCAGGCTGTTGGAAGAAATAAAGGCTTCCGGGAAAATCGGCAACAAAAACATCACCGAACTACTGGCTGTCAATGTGAAAATAACAGATATGAATGCCGCAATTTTTGATTCGACCAATTCCTTCCACGGTTGTATTCCGGGAATTCACGAAATTCTACGTCGGCAAGGATTGCTGGAAGGACTTTGGTGCCTAAATCCGGATGAAAAACTTTCCTACGGCCAACTGGAAGAAATTAATCGTGTCGTCGAGTATTACCCGGAATACACGGATGATGAATTTGTTAAACAGTTTCTTCTGAAGTGAACCATTATGATCAAGAAATCAAATGCGCGACTTCAAATTGTTAAAGCTGTTCTGACTTTAGGCTGTGGACTTTCTTTCCAGAATTTTACGCATATTATTTTCCGACCATTTGAATTTAATGGATATGCCCAGGGCACTTCCTATCACATTATCTATTATGCTGCAGACAGCACGGTTGGCAAAGTGCAATTCAACAACATTTTCAACAGCATCGATAGTTCGCTTTCTATTTACAAACCCTATTCTTTGATCAACCGGTTCAATCAAGCTGACTCCGGGGTAAACGTGGACCAACCCCTGAAGACAGTGGTCGAAAAATCATTGACAGTCTTTCAGGATTCGAATGGGCTGTTTGATATTACAATCTTTCCGATTGTGCAGGCGTGGGGCTTTGGAAACAAATCGGTTACTGTTTTGCCTGATTCAACTAAAATTAAAGCATTGCTGAACTGTGTAGGATCCGGGAAAATTTATCTGAACCATAACTTTCTGGGAAAAAGCCTTCCCTGCGTGCAAATTGATGTCAATGGAATCGCCCAGGGATACACCGTTGATGTGATCGCTGATTATCTGGAAAAAAATAACATCCACAACTACCTGGTAGAAGTGGGTGGGGAGCTAAGGGTGAAAGGATATAAAGAACCTGGCCATGAAACGATGCGCATTGGCATTGAAAGTCCCGCCAATTATGAAAGCGGTGAGCCGGCGATGAAAAGAATCATTACCCTAACCCAGGGGGCTGTCACAACATCCGGAAACTACCGAAAGCAACGCACGGTGAATAACAAAATTATTTCGCATCTTATGAATTCCAAAACAGGATATCCTATTCATAACGAAATGATCAGCGCTACGGTCATTGCTAAAGATGCCATCACTGCCGATGGCTATGACAATGTTTTGATGGGGCTTGGGGTTAAAGATGCATTGCTATTTATGAATCGGCACAGGGATATGGAAGCATACCTGATTTATTACAATCCCGATGGATCTATGGGTGAAACGGCAACGCCCGGTTTTTACAAATTAATTCAAGACTGAAAAGAAGGCATTATGTTGGAGAATAAAATCAAGCAATTATCCCATGACATTTATCAGGAGGTGGTTAAGAGCCGCCGACACCTACATGCGCATCCCGAAATATCATTTCAGGAATACAAGACCTCTGCTTTTGTAAAATCCAGGCTGGACGAAATGGGGATTTTCTGGAAGCCCGTTGCCGATACAGGTGTATTGGGGATGATCGAGGGCCTGGCTTCCGATCAGGTCATTGCATTACGAGCAGACATGGACGCCTTGCCGATTCAGGAATTGAACAACGTAGAATATGCGTCACAAAATCAGGGGATCATGCACGCCTGTGGACATGACTTTCATACTGCTTCGCTGTTGGGCACAGCAAAAATTCTGAACACCATCAAAGATCAATTCAAGGGTACCGTGAAACTGCTGTTTCAACCAGGAGAGGAAGTTCTTCCGGGTGGAGCAAGCATTATGATCAAAGAAGGGGTACTTGAGAATCCAAGACCGCAGGCTGTCATCGGTCAGCATGCTATGCCCCGAATTGAGGTTGGGAAAATTGGCATACGCAAGGGAAAACACATGGCCTCTATGGATGCATTGCTGGTCAGGGTCATTGGAAAAGGGGGGCATGGCGCGCAACCACATCAAAATATCGATCCCGTAATCATCGCAGCCCACATCATTCTTGGCTTGCAGCAGGTGGTCAGTCGGATGGCCGACCCCAAGAACCCAACGGTATTGTCTTTTGGAAAAGTGACGGCCAACGGTGCGATCAATGTGATTCCGGATGAAGTCAATATGGAAGGAACTTTTCGTGCAATGGATGAAACATGGAGAGCGGAAGCACACCAACGCATGACCAAAATGGCGGAAGGTATCGCGGAAAGTATGGGCGCAAAATGTGAGTTCAAAATTATCCGTGGATATCCCTTTTTGATCAATGAAGAAAAACTTACAGAAGAGGTCCACAGGTATGCCGTGAAATACCTTGGAAAAGAAAATGTATTAGAGGAAGACATCTGGATGGCGGCAGAGGACTTTGCCTATTACTCCCAGGTAGCGGATGCCAGTTTCTATCTTTTTGGAGTGGGAAATAAAAACAAAGGAATTAATTCTTCCTTGCACACACCCACTTTTGACATTGATGAAAATGCATTGGCGATCAGCACAGGATTGATGGCCTATCTGGCAGTGAAAAGATTAGGCAATTGAAAATCCTATTTCGCAGCGATCGATGTTGCAGCGATGAAGGCAGTTGACCAGGCTGCTTGAAAATTAAACCCTCCCGTTTCTCCATCGATGTTCAGAACCTCGCCGGCAAAGTAAAGCCCTGGAATCTTCTTACTTTCCATGGTAT
Organism: Bacteroidia bacterium; assembly: GCA_043785125.1. Taxonomy (GTDB): domain Bacteria; phylum Bacteroidota; class Bacteroidia; order Cytophagales; family Cyclobacteriaceae; genus ELB16-189. Next base: position 7,653 of record JAYVXP010000132.1, on the reverse strand, counting down.
CAATGTTGATTTCTCTTAGATCTATCCCACCACAGGTCACAAATTCTTCTTTGAAAGTAGTCTTGCCCCGGATTTGAAATGGGCACCGGATGATAAACTCGATCAGCCGGTTGATGTCCTTGTTGGAAGCCTCACTCCAGGTCTTTTCATCTCCGATTTCGGCCAACGCAAGAAGGCGGTTCCACAACCGCTGTGGGATCGCAAACAAGGGATGGGACAGAATTTTTCTTCGCCCGTTGCGAATACGCTGCTCATTCAATTCAATCCGTAGATTTTCTTCACCTATCGTGCCCGTCCAATTGACCAGGGCTGTAAAGGTATAGGCGAGTTCATGGAGATACACAGCAGCCCATGCCGAAAGTTTGATGACTGCAGGACCGCTCAATCCCCAATGCGTGATGAGGACAGGGCCCTGCTGAACATATTTTGATCCCGCGATCTTCACCTCGGCATTCGACACGGAAACACCCATCAGGTCTTTGAATTGTTTTTGGGAATCATTAAAAGTGAAAAGCGATGGAATGGTTGGGATGATCACCAGCCCGGCTTTTCGCAGTCCATCATAGCCATAAGATTGATTGTGCCCGCCCATGGCCACCAATACCTTTTTGGAGAGGATTTCCCCTTTGTCCGCGGTTTGAAGCAAGAACAAATCCTTGTGATGTGAAATGTTTTCAACGCCGCAATTTATTCGAATTTCAATTTTGAAAAGATCAGCCTGCCTGAGAAAACAGTCAATGATCGTCTGTGAGTTGTTGGTTATTGGAAACATCCGGCCATCGCCTTCAGCCTTGAGTAATACTCCCAATTGTTCAAACCAGGAAGCCGTATCTTTCGCCTGGAAAATCCGGAATATTTTTTTTAGCTCTTTTTGACCACGTGGATAATGTTGTGAAAGGGAAGTGGACTCAAAGCAGTTGTGGGTGACATTGCATCTTCCGCCACCGGAGACTTTTACTTTCGATAAGAGCTTGGGTGTTTTTTCAAGAATCAGAATCCGAAGGGAAGAATTGAGCTGTGCCGCATTGATGGCGCCGAAAAATCCAGCAGCGCCTCCACCTATTACAACGAGGTCATATGTTTTGGAATCGGAGCGGATGACAGATTATTTATGAAGCGTTAACGGAATGAAAGCGATAAAAAAATGGTGTCTTGGTGCCCGTGTGGCAAAACAAAGTAACCCTAACCACAAGGTACATAGAGTTCCAGTCCCAATCCATCATTTGAGTAACGCAAAGGAGATAATATATCCGGCGGGATTTATTTTATCCCCCGCCACAGACACCGCTACATATTGCTTTCCCTCACTCCAGTACGTGCACGGTGTGGCGTTGGCAACACCTGGAAGCGTTGTTTCCCACAACAATTGCCCCGTGTCTTTGTTTAGGGCACGAAATTTCTTGTCGCGCGTACTTCCAATGAAAACAATCCCGCCTGCGGTAACAATGGGTCCGCCAGAGCCTTCGGAACCGGTTTCTGGTGCATCTTTTTTTCGTAAATCAGGACGGTTACCCAAAGGAATTTTCCAAAGGTATTCTCCGGTATTCAGATTGATGGCGCTGATGGTACCCCATGGTGGCTTGATGGCAGGATGTCCATCGATATCATTAAAATGACTGAACGGTATGACATCCAGGTAGATCGAAGTCGTATCTTTTTTGATTTTTTCAACATCGATTATCGATATGCTGTTGCTGTGAATCTCAAAAAGATCGGCCTCTTTTTGAGAGGAGCGGGCATGGGTAATTTCAAATAAATAAGCGATGATGGCTTCTTCATTTCCTTTTAAGATATTGGCAAATGCCGGCATTCGGCCACGGCCTTTTCTGATCTTTTCGAGGGCTGTGGCTTTGGTCATTTTATTGGGAAGCCCGATCAATGACGGATATAGAGGTTCATCGCCCTTTCGGTCACGACCATGGCACGTAGAACAATAATTCAGGTACAAAGCCTTTCCCTGAACATAAGGCGATTCCCTGGATGAAATTGTAATGGACTCTACTTTTTGCAAAAGATCAATCTCCGGCGAGTCACTTGATTTTACGAATAGCACGCTGGTGGCAGGATCGAATGCGCCACCACCCCAATTGGATCCTCCTCTTGTTCCGGGGATCATCAGCGTGCCCTTCATATCTGGAGGAGTATATAATCCTTCATAGCGTAAGCTATTAAATTTCTTCACCAACGAATCGTATGCCGTGTCTGAAAAATGGGTCAGGTCATCCACCGTCATCGACTGGCGCGCATAAGGTTTTGGCATCAGCGGAAATGGTTGTGTCGGCCACGCCTCTTCACCGGGTACATGCGATGCGGGTACTTTGCGCTCTTCAATTGGAAACAAAGACTCGCCGGTTTCGCGATGGACCACAAAGAGAAACCCTGACTTAGTTGTCTGCGCTACCGCATCTATTTTTTTTCCATCGCGCTCTATGGTCACCAGATTCGGAGGAGCGGGTAGATCATAATCCCACAAATCATGGTGAACGGTTTGAAAGTGCCAACGGTGTTTGCCGGTCCGGGCATCCAAGGCTACAATGCAATTGCCATAGAGATTAGAACCCTTCCGGTCGGCACCATAGAAATCATAAGATGGCGATCCCAAGGCAAGAAACACCATTCCTCTTTTTTGGTCAAGGCTCATACCGGCCCAGTCATTGACGCCGCCTGCATATTTCCAGGCATCTTTTGGCCAGGTTTCATATCCCGCTTCTCCCGGCAGTGGGATGGTGTGGAACGTCCATTCCAGTTTTCCATTTATAATGTTGTAAGCCCGAATGTAGCCAGGTTGGGCTCCGTACAATTCTGAAACTTCGGCACCCATGATCAGCAAATCCTGGTAAACAATTCCGGGAGAAGTAGGAATTACAGAAATGGACTTCGGATCTCCACGGAGTCCCACATTCATGCTCACCTTTCCACCCTCGCCAAATTGTGTAATCAGTTTTCCCGTACGGGCATCATGAGCAAAAAGGTTGTCACCTGCCGTATATAATATTCTTTTGTCATCACCGGCTTCCCAATAGGTGACGCCGCGGTATATTCCACCCCCTTCACCTCCGTTAAACGGATCAAATGACCAGATCTGTTTTCCTGTGCTGGCATGGATCGCATATACCCTGTGACGCGCGGAAGTGGCATACATTATTCCATCGATAATAATGGGGTTGCATTCACCGTTTGCAATTCTTCCATCTTCCCGGGCATCGTTGGGATTGAATGTCCAGGCCACTTGCAATGCATTAACATTTTCCCGATTAATTTGTGTTAATACAGAATAACTGCTGCTTTCCGAATCGGCTTTGTAAATACTCCAGGTTCTGTTCTTGTTTTGACTTTCTTCACATCCGGCTAGAATGATGACCAGCAGAAACCAGGACACCACGAATTGTTTTCTTAGCATAATTATTAGAAAGGTATAGACTTAGCTCCCATTTGTTACGGTTTATTACCTACGCTTATTTTCAAAAGCTCCATAAAAATGTCAGCCTTTCGCGCTTCTATGTTTGGCTTAATTGAAATAGGACTATTCATGATGCTGATTTGAAACAGATCGTCATACCAGGTAAGTGCAACCCAACTATCCAAACTCAGGCCCCAAAATAGCAAATTGTTTTTCAGGTTTTCCTCGATGGGCATTGGTTCCGCGGAACATCCGGGTCAATGATCGCTGTTTATTAAAGCCAACGGACGACAACCAGTTGTTCCACGCTGTTGCATCCTTCGGCACATCTAAAATGACGGGGTTTTTCTTTGCATTTCGGATCGCAGCGGAAACCAGCTTTACGGCTCCATCAAGATTCGGGGCTACAACGGGTCCGATGTGTGTAAAATGATATCCGGTACGACCCATGCAATATCCCTTGATTGCATTTGTATCTTCTAGCACAAAGGCAAATTGCTGGGCGTCGTGAAAAATCGGCTTCAAAAGAAATTGGCGGTTGGCTCCAAAAACATCATCATCGAGGTTAAATAACTCTGCCAGATCGCTTGCGATCATTGGCCGGACATCGGATACCGGTAATTTGTCATGCGATATGGGATTCCACTCCATGCGCGTCAAATCATATTCATCTACAAAACCCAATTTCATATAAACCTCACGACCTTTGGGCGTAGCATCCAGCCTGGCCGTTGTTACGTCGCCTAATAACTCCAACGCAACCTTCAGTAGCTGCAAACCAATTCCCTCTCTTTGCCGGTTGGGATCAACCAGCACCATACCGATCCAACTAAAATGATCCTGATAACGGACCGTAGTTACCGTCCCCACGACTTTTGCCTTTTCATCTACGGCCACACGACAGCCATTCAGACTTAATTCCAAAAAGTACTTCCACTCCTTCGCGGTTTGATTCCATCCTGCTGATCGACAGAGCGATAGCGCGGTTGGGATATCTTCAGAAACCATTTGACGAAATATCATCATACCGTTCATCGTTCCTACGGATAAAGTGTGCCTTCTGTGTTAAGTAACGCCGGCCAAAGTTTGAATCCTATAAAAAATCCAGCATTTTCATGATTATTTCGTAAAATTAGGGCGTTATCAAAACATCCATGAAGCGAAATCGATATTTCTTATTATTTATTCTGATCCCTTTTCTATTTCCTCTTTCAGGTTTAAGCATACCAATTATCTACATTAACCAGGTTGCTTTTGATAGTGGCGGATCCAAGATAGCTGTAATCGGCAATAACGTGATGCTTTCTTCCACGACAGGATTTGTACTGATGGATTTGACGGACTCAAAGGTTGTCTTTAATGGCATGTTGAGTGATGCAGGGAAAATTGACGAATGGAGACCGGGTGAGTTTTTTTACAATGCAGACTTCTCATCGTTCCAAAGTCGTGGTAAATACAAATTGAGCATCACGATCAAAGGCAAGAACTATACTTCGGATGAATTTCAGATTTATGATAATGCATTAGCCAGGTTAACCATTCCATCCATTCTTCATTATTATCGCAAACAAAGAGCTGACACAAAAGGAGAAATGACCGCCGATGAACAGGTGCAACTCGCAGGAAGTGAGGAGCGGGTTGATATGCGGGGCGGTTGGTGCGACGCATCGGGAGATGTCAGCAAATATTTTTCACATCTGGCTTACGCCAATTATATGTCACCTCAACAAATTCCGCTGGTGACCTGGTCGCTGGTAAATACCACGGAGGCCATTCCCAAACTGCTGACCGAACTGGGTGTAAAGGATTCCATCGTTGATGAATCGCTATGGGGTGCCGATTATATCATGCGGGCCTTATCAAAAGATGATTATTTCCGAATGATCATTTTTAGTTATTTTAAGAAAGACCCCAGCGCAAGAAGGGTAGTCGGACTTTTGGCCGACAGTAAAACGACTGCGGATTATCAGAGTGCCTTCCGGGAAGGAGGTGGCATGGCCATCGCTTCCTTAGCTCGGATTTCGCGATGGAAAAAATACGGAGCCTTTACATCAGCTCAATATCTCGAGGGGGCCAAACGTGCATTTGCTCATCTCCTGATTAACAACACGAAGTATGACGATGATGGAAAAGAGAATATCATTGATGACTACTGTGCTTTGATGGCGGCAACAGAATTGTGGATTGCTACAGATGATGCCCTGTATCAAAACGAAGCAAGAAAAAGAGCTAAAAGTATTGCAAATCGCCTCAGTAGTAAGGGCTATTTTTTCGCCAATGATGCGGGTCGCCCATACTGGCACGCCTCCGATGCGGGCTTGCCGATTGTTTCTCTCTCCCGGTACCTGAAAAAGGAAAGTGATGTCGGCCTAAGAAATGCAGCCCTCGAAGTGATAAAAAAAGCCCTGGACTATAATCTGAGTGTAACGCATAATGTTAGCAATCCGTTTGGCTACGCACGGCAGTCGTTCCTGTTTCAAAAAAAAGTCAAAGACGGTTTTTTCATTCCTCATGAAAATGAGACCGGCTGGTGGTGGCAGGGTGAAAATGCCAGGCTCGGCTCACTTGCCACGGCGGCATTGGTTGGTGGAAAGCTTGTTTATCCAAAGCCTGGGAGCTGGGGAATCAGTGATCCGCTTGCTGGATTTGCATCGCAACAAATTTCCTGGATATTGGGATGTAATCCTTACTCCATGTGTTTCCTGTATCAGTTTGGAAGAAACAACGTCCCTTACATGAGTTCAAATTATGGACATGGATCGGAGCGGGGAGGGATATCCAATGGTATTACCGGCAAGGATGGAAAGGCTGATGGCAGTGGCATCGATTTTAAAAATACAGCCGAAGGAAATGAATGGCGTTGGACGGAGCAATGGATACCCCACGCAGCATGGTTTTTGCAGGCGGTGACGGCGATGGCCGAAAACTCAGAGGAGCAACACACGACTGATAAATAACAGACATGAAAAAAATTATTGCTTTGTGCACAGCATTGATATTAACGGCGTTGGCAACAACGATTCAAAGTTTTGTGAGTGCGGATGACCACCCTACATTGGCAATAGGCGCCAGCGCCCCTGATTTTAACCTTCAGGATGTCAGCGGTAAAATGTATTCACTTTCATCCTTTGCCGGAACTAAAATCCTGGTGGTAATATTCACCTGTAATCATTGCCCCACGGCTCAGGCATACGAAGACCGCAGCATTCAACTTACATCCGACTATGAATCAAAAGGTGTCGCCGTTGTGGCCGTGATGCCCAATGACGACAAGGCACTTCGATTGGATGAACTGGATTTTTCTGATCTCGGTGATTCATTTGAAGATATGAAGGTTCGCGCCGGTGAGAAAAAATTCAATTTTCCGTACTTGTACGATGGCGCGTCGCAGGCGATGGCCACCGCTTACGGGCCTTCTACCACACCGCATGTGTTCATCTTTGATCAGGAAAGAAAATTGCAGTATCAAGGTCGTTTTGATGATACCGAATCTCCTTTCAAAACCCCGAAGAACACCGACACGCGCAATGCTATTGAAGCACTACTCCAGCAAAAAGAAGTACCGGTAAAGACGACAAAAGTTTTTGGATGCTCCGTCAAGTGGGCAGAAAAAAGGAGTCAGGTAGAGAAAGCAAAGGAAGCCTGGGCCAGGGAACCGGTGAGCGTGGACTCGATTGACGAAAGTGGGATAAAAGCTTTGATGAAAAATCCGTCTGATAAACTGCGGTTGATCAATGTATGGGCTACGTGGTGTGCCCCGTGTACAAAGGAATTTCCTGAATTTATTTCTATCAACAGGATGTACAGGCCGCGGGATTTTGAATTTATCAGTATCAGCGCGGATGATCCGGCAAAAAAGGACCGGGTTCTTAAATTCCTGGTGCGAAATCAAGCATCCAGCAAGAACTATTTGTTTAGCGGAGATAAGTATAAAATGATTGAAGCGATTGATCCTTCCTGGCAGGGAGCGTTGCCCTATACGGTTCTGGTTGAGCCGGGTGGCAAGATTGTCTACAAAAGGCAAGGTGAGGCTGACGCTTATGAATTAAAGAAAACCATTGTGAACAATCACCTGCTTGGAAAATATCCCTGATCAGGAATTTTACAATTTTTCGTGACCGACTGCTTCGAGATAAAATATCTATGGAAGGAAATAAGAAAATTCGAAAATTTCTGATTGCGACACATGGGACATTTGCGATGGGGGCGAAATCCTCCTTGGATATCATTATTGGGGAGATGGAGAATGTTTT